>NZ_VOZV01000081.1:0-3367 GCF_013419565.1 Acinetobacter sp. YH12072
TATACATCTGTGTTATGGCGTTTTAAAACATCAGACTGCCTATCAAAGAGATTATTTAGTGGTCGAATAATCTCAAAACCTGATTGACTACCAAGACGGTATCTCATCTCCTAAAAGGAGAGGGAATTTCACTGTGAAATCTAACCCTCTATTTAATTAAATGAGACACCCTCTCCCTGTGGGAGAGGGATGGGGTGAGGGATAAGTCAAAAAATTACTTAATATGCTCAGCAATATCAGTAAAGATCACACCTAAACCATGTGCGCCAGCATCTGGATAACCCAGACTACGATCACCTACAGTCCCGGCACGGCCCATACGCGCTACGATCTCTTTAGTTGATTCCGCACCTTGAACTGCTGCTTGAGCACCTAGAGAAAAGTTTTCTTTAAAGGTCTTGTCAGTATTCGCTGACCAAGAATCTGCACATGGAACTAGAGCATCAATCAGGGTTTTGTCACCAACCACGGCACCACGACCAAATGAACGCTCACCAGTCGTTTGAATGCCTTTGACTGCTGCTTGTAGCATCTCTGCAAAATTCGCCACGGTTAATGTGGTTTTACCTTTAATGGCTTTACTTGCAGCACGGAAAGCTGAACCCCAGATTGGACCTGATGCACCGCCACAATGTTCCATGATGATCATTGAACAGTTCAGCAGAAAATCATCCATCTGTTCAGCTTGAACCAGTTCATGCCATTGGCGTTTAAGTTGTTTAAAACCTTTGGCCACACTCATTCCGAAGTCGCCATCACCAGCATGAGCATCTAACTCACAGAAAGGTACTTCATTTTTAATGATGCAGGCACTCATCACATCGACCACATAGCGCATGTTTTCAATGGTGAATTGTTCATTGGCAATCACAGCATGTTCAGGATGCGTTTCAACATCTGTATTTACTGTGCGTACAGCAGCTTCGTCTTTGGCCGCAAACTCAAATGGCAGTGCAGTTGAACCATCTATTTTAAATGCAGGAGTATTGGCTTCTGCATCCAGATAGGTCTTTAGTTCATCATCCACTGCCAACAAAGAAACCGATGCACCTGCCATGTCGATACTGGTCATGTAGTTGCCGACAAAGGTACGGTAGATTTTGATACCTTTGCTGGCCAGATGTTCACATACATCATTATTAAACACATACAATTCTTGCAGTGGCGTTGTGCCAAAACCATTAACTAGTACTGCAACTTCAGTCAGGTTCGGACGATCCAGGAACAGGTCATCGACAATGCGCTGCGCCAGTTCTTTAGAAGACAGAATCTTTTCACGACGGATCCCCGGTTCACCGTGGATACCGACGCCGTATTCCATTTCATCTTCAGTTAAAGTGAACGTTGGTGTGCCTTTGGCTGGAACGGTACAAGAGGTAAAGGCAAAACCAAAGCTAATCACATTATCCGCAGCTTTTTGTGCCAGTTCTTTAACACGTGCCAGTTCATAACCTTTAGAAGCAGCAGCACCGGCAATCTTATGCACGAAGATCGTACCGGCAACACCACGACGACCAACTGTATATAGGCTGTCTTTTACTGCGATGTCATCAGCGACTTTGACGTAATCGACTTTGATGCCATCTTCAGTTGCTAATGTAGCGCCATTCTGGAAATTCATCATATCGCCAGAATAGTTTTTAATGATCATTAGGACGCCTTTGTCAGTCGCCACTTGCTGCAAGGCTTTATAAACCTGAATTTGTGAAGGTGATGCAAATACGTCTCCACATACGGCAGCATCTAGCATGCCTTTACCAACAAAGCCGGCATGCGCTGGTTCATGACCACTACCACCTCCACTGATCAAAGCGACATTTTGGTGTTTTTCTTTACGAGAAATGATTTTATAAGATTCATTAAATGCCAGTTCTGGATGTGCCAGCACAAAGCCTTTGCACATTTCGACAACGATGTTTTCAGCACCGTTCATGAGTTTCTTCATTGGAACACCAAGAGTCATTGATTTGGGAGATAAATTTATTGGTCTATTATTCATGAAAGTGATGAATTTTGCAGACTTAAAAGTGTAAAAATGGGCGATTAATAGATGAAGGATTAGAGAAAGAGTGTTTTTTAATCCCTCTTTATAAAAGAGGGAATTAGGCAAATTTAGATATTAAGCAGGTTCGGATTCTTCTTCAAACTGTATATTGGGTATGCTCTGTTCGAGTTCTGAAATATCAGACCATTCCAAAGCACCATCAGGAAGCTCAGCATCCTCTAAGTCTAAAATGGAATCCAATAGTTGTTTGATCAGGATATATTTTTGAGGATCAGATTTAATTTTATTAATGCTGTTTTCAGGCTTATTAGAACTAATAGTTTCTGAAAAATATGCATGTTCAAAATTTATTAAAGAGGATATTACCTTACAATTTTCTCCCATCTGATCCTGAATTTTGCTGTTATTAGTCCAAGCAGGGTTATTAATTTCCACAATGTCATAGACTTTATTTTTTGCACATGAAAGCTGTTTATTAAGTTTACGACTTTGACACTTTGGAGTATCTGAATCATGTAAAACATAATATTTATTTTTGAAATGATTTAAAACTTTCATCATTGAAGCAACAGTTACTTTACCTCGTGCTCTGATGATATTTAAATTATGATAATTCTGATTTCCAATTTCAGTTTCACGCTGACGAATATAATTAAATGCTGAATACTCTGTGTCTCCTTCTACAATTAAAATTTTACCTCCAAAAAATGCGTGAGAAATATGAGAATCAAATAAGTTCATTAACTTTAAATTTTCTTTATCATTTTCATCTAATTTAGTTTGCTCAGGAGAAAAGAGAGTTGTAGTTTCAATACTATTTTCTATATTTTTTTCGACTCTTATAATAGTCGTATTATCTTTAGTTAAATCAATAAAGTTTGGGGAATGAGTAGCAATCATGATTTGCCAGTTTTGACTGTCAGGTAATGAATAAAGTACATCACGAGCATTTGCGATTGCTAGAGGATGTAAGCTAACTTCAGGTTCGTCTAGTAGAAGTATATGAGAACTATTTGAACCTAAATTTTCATGTTGAGATTTAGTTCCTTTTTTAGCTTTTATTCCTTTATCTGCTAGAAGTTTAAGGATTGTCCATAAAGCTGTTCTTCGACTACCACTTCCTTGTTTTTCTAAGGGGAATTTTTCACCATGAATTGCTCCCATTTGAACATCAAATTCATCTCCCAACATTTCTATGGAATATTCTAAATTAGAATTTGGTGATGTAATTTTTAATTAGATCTCTTGCGAAAGTCGTTATTGCAAGTTCATCCGGTTTACCAGTGCAGCGATTAAGTTAATGCGTAAACCGAATCTTTTCCGTCTATTTCGATAGCGTTCACTTAGTATTCTAAATCTTTT
>NZ_VOZV01000082.1:0-3007 GCF_013419565.1 Acinetobacter sp. YH12072
GATGCCATTTTTCTTTATACTGTCACTGAGGCAGGTTGGACATTTGATTTCTAGAGTTATTCGCATTTCTCTATTTTATCAAAATTCAACCTGCTTTGTTTCAGCATACTTTTTGAAACACCACCGATAATCTAACTGGCAATCAAAACACTGTATTACATACGCAGACTTTACAGCTAGATCAGCGTTATTGGTTTAAAGCTTTACAGAAAATTAGGTTCTTTGAATTTAGTAATCTAAAACACTATTTCCCTGATTTAAGTAGTCTTGATGAGTTTTTATCTGATTCTCAATACTTAGGTGGATTAACAATTAATGTGAACTTACCTAGTAAGCTCAATCTAAGTGATCTTCCTCCTCGGGAGAAATTACAACTTCTGGAAACAGTTTTGACAAGGATTTCTGAGAACATTCGTCGTAACTATCAGAAATACAGAGGCACATACCGTTTTATTAGTAAACCGTTAAAAGATGTAATTACTGATTATACTGTTCATGTTGATCCAAATATGATGATCAATCAAAGAATCACATCAGAGAGTACCATTGGGAAAAAATGGTATGTCTATGATCAGGCTATCCTGAATCAGTTAGAACATAAGCTTATTAAGCTGCTAGAACAGTTTATGCAGAAACTGAATACTAAATATGATGATATTTACATTATTCGTAATGATGAGAAAACTACACGCTTTAAATTAACCGAATTTAATGGTGTCCGAGGTTTTATGCCTGATTTCATTATGTTGATGAAGGATAAGGCCAATGATGATATTTATTATCAGGTCTTTTTAGAACCAAAAGGCGATGATCGTTTGATACAAGATGCATGGAAAGAAAACATGCTAGAAAAAATAAATGATCCCAACCTTATTATGGTTGAAAGTGATGAAAATGTACGTTTAGTAGGCGTTAAATTCTTTGCTGAAAGTAGACGGCATGAGTTCATTAAAGACTTTTCTGACAAGTTATATGATGGTCAGCAATTAGAAGTACAGTCTTTATTAATTTAAGCTTTCATAATATGAAATGAACAACATAAGAATCCGGTTTTTTGAACCGGATTTTTTTATCTATGACATTTTATGTATTTCATGACGAACAAATTAAAATTGCACATATATATTTTGTATACTTAGAGTATACCCTAAAGTTACAATCTGAAAGTTCATGAAATTATGTATCATTTAAATGATTTTTAATCATAAGTAACATGTAACTTTAGTGTTAAAGAATTATAATTTACGAAATTGTTCATTTTTATCCAATTGGGGCGTGAAAAAGTGAAAGGCCAAAAAGTAGGGTATGTCCGGGTAAGTTCTGTCGAGCAAAACACTGGACGTCAACTTGAAGGAATTGAGGTCGACCGGATTTTTGTTGACCGTGCTTCAGGTAAAAATACTGACCGACCTAAATTTCAGGAAATGTTGAACTATGTCCGGGAAGGGGACAGGGTGATTGTACATTCAATGGATCGTTTTGCGCGAAGCCTAAAAGATTTGGTCACTGAAGTAGATAAACTGGTCAAACGAGGGATCGCCATCCAGTTTGTAAAAGAAAATATTACTTTTACAGCCGAATCCACCCCGATGGATAATTTGATGCTTCAAATGATGGGTGCTTTTGCACAGTTCGAACGTGAGATCATTTTAGAGCGGCAAAAGGAAGGAATAAAACTCGCCTCTGCTCAGGGGAAGTACAAAGGTCGGGTGCATAAACTAAAGCCTGACCAAGCTGAAGCTTTACGACAAGCATGGAAGGAGGGGAAGTATCCATCGAAAATGGCATTAGGGAAAGCTTTTGGGATTAGTCGTCAGGCGGTATACCGATATTTACAAGTTAGTGAATAGCTTATTGGGATTAGCAACTAAATTTAGTTTAACTTATAAAAATCATGAAACACTGTTCGAATTTTAAGCGTGGAACATGAATAATCAATAAAAAGCCGCTCTGGTGCCCTATATTCCAGAACGGCTTGCTTTAATATAATGATATTTAAAGAGAAATATCAAACATTACGTATAAGGTGTATTATGTTAATTTTAGAATCTCTTAGAAATGATTCACTTAATCTATAACCATTCTTTAATAATTAATACATTTATCCTAGAAAGATGAGTGCCCTAAAAGTGTAAAAAAATAGTCACAAAAATTTCAAAATAGCTCGATATTATTTAAATAAAATTTATACTAATACTTGATGTTGTATAAGCAAATATAGCTAATTACTTAAGTTAGCAGTACAAAACTTTATAAAATGGTGTTTTACAGAAATATTTACATTCTATAGCCTTTAGCTATAGCACCACAAAGTAGATGTATTTTTTGAAAATTTAATTAGATCAAGGAAAAATCATGAGAATAAATAAAATTAAAGATCATCAAAAGCGATTATGTTGCTTAAAAATCATTACTGTTGGAATAGGCTTATGCTTATCCATGCAATCGAATGCCAATGGTGTAGAAAAAGTTCTGTCTAAAAATGCATTCAACCAAGATGCGGAACACTATGCCAAGGAACACAAGGTCTTATATAGTGAGGCACTTAGAAGATTAATCATTCAAAACTCACTGGATCAAGTGTTACCTCAGTTAGAAAATAAATACCGTCAAAGACTTGCGGGTGTATTTTTAGAAAATGGTGTAAATTTCAAATTGGTTGTGTATTTGACTGGTCAAGAAAAGGTAGTAAATCGAAACTTAAGTATCAAAAATAGTTCAGCCGTTCCATTCAGTGGTGTATTAAGCTTACCGATAGAATTTAGAACAGGCGCACAATATACCAAGACTCAATTGGTACAGATGCTTAAAGACAATGATGCTAGCTTAAGACAGGCTTATCCAAATCTTCAAGCAGCAAGCATTAATGAAGTAGAAAATAGGGCACTGTTGCAAAGTTAGCGATGAGGCAGCCTTTTGTCTTATTCAAAGGCCTTACATTTCAAAAACTCTGCTTACCAGGCGCATTTCGCCCAGGGGATCACCATAATAAAATGCTGAGGCCTGG
>NZ_VOZV01000083.1:0-1728 GCF_013419565.1 Acinetobacter sp. YH12072
AACGACTGTTTGGGGTTGTATAGTCAAGTAATTAAGTGCATGTGGTGGATGCCTTGGCAGTCAGAGGCGAAGAAAGACGTGATAGCCTGCGAAAAGCTCCGGGGAGGCGGCAAATATCCTGTGATCCGGAGATGTCTGAATGGGGAAACCCACCGGCTATAAGGTCGGTATCATAAACTGAATACATAGGTTTATGAGGCGAACGCGGAGAAGTGAAACATCTCAGTATCCGTAGGAAAAGAAATCAATTGAGATTCCCTCAGTAGCGGCGAGCGAAAGGGGAACAGCCCATTAAGTCATATCAGTTTTAGTGGAATGCTCTGGGAAGTGCAACCATAGTGGGTGATAGTCCTGTACACGAAAGGGCTGATATGATGATGTCGAGTAGGGCGAGGCACGTGAAACCTTGTCTGAATATAGGGGGACCATCCTCTAAGGCTAAATACTCCTGACTGACCGATAGTGAACCAGTACCGTGAGGGAAAGGCGAAAAGAACCCCTGTGAGGGGAGTGAAATAGATCCTGAAACCGCATGCATACAAGCAGTGGGAGCCACTTTGTGTGGTGACTGCGTACCTTTTGTATAATGGGTCAGCGACTTATATTCAGTAGCGAGGTTAACCGAATAGGGGAGCCGTAGAGAAATCGAGTCTTAATAGGGCGTTTAGTTGCTGGGTATAGACCCGAAACCGGGTGATCTATCCATGAGCAGGTTGAAGGTTGGGTAACACTAACTGGAGGACCGAACCCACTGTCGTTGAAAAGCCAGGGGATGACTTGTGGATAGGGGTGAAAGGCTAATCAAACTCGGTGATAGCTGGTTCTCCCCGAAAGCTATTTAGGTAGCGCCTCGGACGAATACCATTGGGGGTAGAGCACTGTTTCGGCTAGGGGGTCATCCCGACTTACCAAACCGATGCAAACTCCGAATACCAATGAGTACTATCCGGGAGACAGACTGCGGGTGCTAACGTCCGTAGTCAAGAGGAAAACAATCCAGACCGCCAGCTAAGGTCCCTAAATCATAGTTAAGTGGGAAACGATGTGGGAAGGCATAGACAGCTAGGAGGTTGGCTTAGAAGCAGCCACCCTTTAAAGAAAGCGTAATAGCTCACTAGTCGAGTCGGCCTGCGCGGAAGATGTAACGGGGCTAAAACTATGTACCGAAGCTGCGGATTTGCAATTTATTGCAAGTGGTAGGGGAGCGTTCTGTAAGCCGATGAAGGTGGATTGAGAAGTCTGCTGGAGGTATCAGAAGTGCGAATGCTGACGTGAGTAACGACAAAACGGGTGAAAAACCCGTTCGCTGAAAGACCAAGGGTTCCAGTCCAACGTTAATCGGGGCTGGGTGAGTCGACCCCTAAGGCGAGGCCGAGAGGCGTAGTCGATGGGAAATTGGTTAATATTCCAATACTTCAGTGTAATGCGATGAGAGGACGGAGAAGGTTAAGTCAGCCTGGCGTTGGTTGTCCAGGTGGAAGACTGTAGGCATGTATCTTAGGCAAATCCGGGGTACTCTATGCTGAGAGTTGATAGCAAGCCAGTTTACTGGTGAAGTGGCTGATACCATACTTCCAGGAAAAGTCTCTAAGCTTCAGTTACACTGGAATCGTACCCGAAACCGACACAGGTGGTCAGGTCGAGTAGACCAAAGCGCTTGAGAGAACTCTGCTGAAGGAACTAGGCAAAATGGTACCGTAACTTCGGGAGAAGGTACGCTGCCGGTGG
>NZ_VOZV01000084.1:0-2365 GCF_013419565.1 Acinetobacter sp. YH12072
CAACTTCAATTTTACGATTTCCTAAAATCTAATCCTTGAGTTTCCCCCTCTAAAAAAGATTTCAAAACGCCCCAACTTTTGGGGCTTATTTTTATCTTTTTCAGAGGCCGTTTTTTTGTTTCTCGGAGAGAAACGCGGAAGCGTGCATTCCCTCCTGCTGTCGGAAAATGATAAATCCCCCAAACCGCTAAAAGTTGCCGATCGGCAACTTTTAAAATATCAAATTTTCACACATGGCTTAAAACCGCCTAAAATCGCCTTTAAGCGCACTTTTCTTCAAAACAGGGAAATCTAGCTAAACAGGGCTAAAAACGCCAATAAACGCAAAATAGGAGCATTTAGACCATGAAATTGAGTGATGCTGAAAAAAATAATCGTTTGTCAGAGGTGTTTTTAAAGAAATCAGATCGAGAATATTACGATTTAGAAATCACTGAAGATCATCAAAAACTTTATGATCAGTACGTTTCAGGTGATTTAAACAAGCAAGATTTTGAAGAACAACTAAACAAATTGATCAAGTAACCGAGCGAGTGTCTACGAGCGACTGAGCATTATAAAAATTTGCCCCTGCCTTTTCCCTGATTACAAGCTCCCTGTTGCTTCATAACGAGATTTACAGAGCAAAGCGACTGTAGCCACTGGCTCCATGACGAGCGAAGCGAGCATAAAGCTTTATGAGCGAAGCGAATCCATTCTTGTTTTTAGCGTCCTAGCGGGTCTTTGAAAAAAACTGCCCCCAGGAATCGAGCGCAGCGAGATTCAATAGAGTTTGAGCGAAGCGAAAACATAGGGCAGTTTTAAATGCCGTTTTTAATTTTTTTGGGCTTTTAATAATAAAAAAGCTTTTAAATGCTTTTAAGCAGTCTGAAAGCATTGATATACGTGCGTTTCAGAGGACATAAGACGACACTTAGTGTGCTAAAAGACGACACTTAGTGTGCTAGAAATTCTCAATAAGACGACACTTAGTGTGCTTTGAAAGACAAAATAAAACATGTCGTTTTAAGCACGTTTAGTTTGCAAGATGCGACAAAATAAAATATGTCTGCTTATTGCTTCTTGATAAGGCTTCACATAAGATCAATAAGACGACATAATAAAATAAGACGCTATATGAAAGATTTAATTGTGAAAGATAACGCTTTAATTAATGCCAGCTACAATCTTGACCTAGTGGAACAACGGTTAATTCTTTTAGCAATAATTGAAGCCCGTGAAAGTGGTAAAGGTATTAATGCGAATGACCCTTTAACTATTCACGCAGAGAGCTATATCAACCACTTTGATGTATTGAAAAATGGTGCTTATCAAGCACTAAAAGAAGCCTGTAAAGACTTGTTTGCTCGTCAATTTAGCTATCAAGAACCAAGAGGAAAAGGAGTAGCTCATATTACCTCACGTTGGGTTTCTCAAATTGCATACATCGAAAAAACGGCATCTGTTGAGTTAATTTTTTCACCTGCAATTATCCCTTTAATAACTCGGCTAGAAAAACAATTTACGAGCTATGAGTTAGAGCAAGTAAAAGGGCTTTCCACTGGCTACGCCATTAGACTTTATGAACTTTTGATTGCTTGGCGTAGTAGTGGGAAAACACCAATTATTGAGCTAAGTGAGTTCAGAGAAAGATTGGGAGTATTAGAAAGTGAATATCATCGAATGCACGACTTTAAAAAGCGTGTTTTAGAACCATCATTAAAGCAAATCAATGAAAATACAGATATTACTGTCAAAGAAGAACAGCACAAAAGAGGACGTAATATTATTGGTTTTTCATTCCGATTTAAACAGAAGGCACAGCCAAAAAAACAACAAAAAACCGACCCTAAACGAGATCCAAACACACCTGATTTCTTTGTCGAAATGACCGATGCACAACGGCATTTGTTTGCACACAAATTATCTGAACTGCCCGAAGTTGGTAGCGAATATGCAGAGATCGGAGAGTCATCCGAAGACTTTACGAAACGCCTTGCAGACATGCTTTTAGAGCCAAAAAAATTCAGGATGTTTTATCCGCTACTGGAACAGCTCGGCTTTGGTTCTAAGAAAATCCAATCAGCACCAATCAAACAGGTCGATGAACCTAAGTTTATAGATTTTCCAAATATGCAGATCAACCGAATTTCTTACGGCATGTCCAGAAATAAAAAATTCAAACATTTGAAGCAAGAGAATGAATCACCTAATGATTTTATGCAACGGCTTTGCATCATGCTAAAAGACCCAAAACAGCAACTTCAATTTTACGATTTCCTAAAATCTAATCCTTGAGTTTCCCCCTCTAAAAAAGATTTCAAAACGCCCCAACTTTTGGGGCTTATTTTTATCTTTTTCAGAGGCCGTTTTTTTGTTTCTCGGA
>NZ_VOZV01000085.1:0-2306 GCF_013419565.1 Acinetobacter sp. YH12072
ACGTTGCGACGAGTTACGGGGTTTCAGAGCCCACAGCCTCAAGAATTGTCCGTCATGTTGAAGACTGCCTGATTCGGTCCAATCTGTTTAATTTACCCAAAGATTTACCCGAGGGCGAAGGCATCGACTGGAATGTTGTAATCGTGGATGCCACGGAAATTCCAATCCAAAGGCCTAAAAAAACAGAAGAAAAGCTATAGCGGCAAGAAAAAGACCCACACTTTCAAAGTACAGGCCATCATTCATTATCAAACTCAAAAAATCCTGAGTTTATGTACGAGTCGTGGTGCCGTACATGATTTCGAACTCTTCAAACGTAACTTGAATCAGATTCCTGCAGGTGCATTTATCCTTGCGGATAAGGGTTATCAGGGAATTTATACAGTGTATCCAAATAGCTTGTTGCCATTAAAAGCAAAGAAGCGCTGTAAACTGGATTCCGAACTAAAAATCTATAATCAGGAAATCAATAAAAGAAGAATTGGAATTGAGCATGTATTTGGCAGTTTGAAAACCTTCAAAATTCTTGCTGAGCGATATCGCAATCGAGGCAAAAGACTAGCATTAAGATTCAATCTAATTGCTGGAATTTATAACTTGGAGCTGAGTGAAAAATGACTTATGAAAGAAATCTAATATCTCGACTCATAAGTTTTTCTGTTTAAATACATATCTGGAAAATTAACTTTCATTCCAGTTTTTAAAAATTATCTCTTTAATATAAAACCTATCAGCAATTATCAATCATTATTCGCCTTTGAATAATTAAGTTTTAACTATGATTAATTAAATACCCTAAGTAATCAGCTAATATTAAAAAACTTTTTCATCTTAAACTGAATTTGGTAAACGCTTAAAATAAACATGTAGCCAATAAAAAAGCCACTTAATATAAGTGGCTGATTTATAAAAAGAATTTTGGTGGAGATGGCGGGAGTTGAACTCACTAGAACTCAACCCTATCAATTTCTATCTAATATAAGTTATTGAATTATCTATTATTCAATTACTTGCATATGATAGTTTGTGATAGCCATTAAAAAAAGTGTGGCAAAAAATGTGGCAAAGATTTATTTAGCTTAGAACGGCTTTGTTGCACAAACCTATCTGTAAAGGCTTTTTCAGCGATATAATTTTCAAATGAAGAAGCCTACACACAAAATCTACCGCACAACCAATTGGCCCGCATATAACCGAGCACTCATGAGTCGCGGAAATATTGCCATTTGGTTTGATCCTGCTACGCAATGGTATGCGCCATCAAAAGGCAAACAAGGGCGAAATCAAACCTACTCCGACGCAGCCATCCAATGCTGCTTAATGATTAAATCCTTATTCCGTCTGTCTCTACGTATGGTTACTGGCTTTGTGCAAAGTCTGATTAAACTTTGCGGATTAAATTGGATAGCTCCAGATTACACCACGCTTTGTAGAAGACAAAAGCATATTGATATTGTAATCAGCTACCAAAAAAGTAGAGATGGGCTGCATCTACTCATGGACTCTACAGGCATGAAGTTTCTAGGTGAGGGCGAATGGAAACGCAAGAAACATGGACCTGAATATCGTCGCCAATGGCGTAAACTACATATTGGTATAGATGCCAAAACCCTGCAAATACGAGCAGTTCAGCTTACAACCAATAATGTCAGTGATTCACAGGTGCTTGGTGATTTACTTAATCAGATTCCACAAGATGAGCGGATTGACTCTGTTTATACCGATGGAGCTTATGACACCAAGCAATGCCGTCAGGTCATTGCAGATCGGCAAGGGCATGCGGTGATTCCACCTAGAAAAAATGCGAAACCATGGAAAGATACAAAGAGTAGCTCGCTAGAGCGAAATGAATTACTTCGAACAATTAAACGTTTAGGCAGGACACTATGGAAAAAATGGTCAGGATATCATCGGCGAAGTTTGGTTGAAACTAAGATGCATTGCATCAAATTATTAGGAGATAAACTCAGTGCAAGGAGTTTTGATAGCCAAGTGAATGAGATTCATGCACGTGTAACAGTCCTCAACAGATTTACGGAATTAGGTCGATCACTTACCCAAGTTATGCCTTAAATTTGGCTCAATTAGGGGCGCTTTGCATTTCAAATCTTTGTGCAACAAAGCCCCTATCAAATAGATTTAAACACTTATATGTTATTACCCATATTCTAGTGTTTATTTTTAAATTCTGTTTTGAGTCATTTCCCCATTGACGAGTCTCAGCAGGTTCAGTGGATTCTCATCTCTTAATGCTTCAGGCAACAGACTTTGCGGATAGTTCTGGTAGCAGACCGGACGTAGATAAC
>NZ_VOZV01000086.1:0-2264 GCF_013419565.1 Acinetobacter sp. YH12072
AGTACCAGCGTACGGCCCACAGAATGATGTCACGCTGAAAATGCCGGCCTTTGAATGGGTTCATGTGCAGCTCCATCAGCAAAAGGGGATGATAAGTTTATCACCACCGACTATTTGCAACAGTGCCCAAAAAAGTTCGTGGTGGAGAAAAGATAAGCTATGCAAGGCTTTAGGAGACGTGGTTTTTCAGGATGACGAAGAACGATTCGGCGCTAGGTGCAACATAGGTGCATCGCACGAGCGCTAGGAACGGCGAAAAAAGGCGGACGTGGCGAAATCGGTAGACGCAGCAGACTTTAAAATTGGAGTGCCCGCGGGGAAATCCGCGGAGTAGAACCGCTCAAAGTCGGGGAACGCTAACGGGCAATACCCTAAGCCAATCCCGAGCCAAGCCCCTTCGGGGGAAGGTGTAGAGACTGGACGGGCGGCGCCTAAAGCCTTCGGGCAATGGCGAAGGGACAGTCCAGACCACGAACGTCATCAGACGGCGGCGAAAGTCGAGGTGGTACGAAAATCTGCTTCTCTGTGAGAGTACGGGTTCGAGTCCCGTCGTCCGCACCACAAAGCCAAACATCCCTGCGATGATCGACCTCTGGGCGTTTGGTCGTGAGCCCGCCACCCTCGCGCTACGCTTTGCGCAGGCGTCGAAGGCGATCAGGTGCGCCCATCGATTCCGTCGAGCACCATCGCTGCGAGTTCATCGCTGGTGTGTGCACCACTATCGAGAACACGGGTTGTGCATGGAAGCCGTTCCCTTGCGGCCAAGCATCGGGCGACATTCGCTAATCGCCACTCTCGAATCTCCGCATTTCGATTCGGGTCAGGATGCATGGTCTGGTTCGCGATCCGGTGACGCAATAGGTCCTCGTTGAGCGTCAGAAAGATGTGCAGCAGCTGATCGTCGATCCGCCTTACCCCGTCGAGTATCTCAGTCAGATAGTCCGGGTGCACGAGCGTCATTGGGATGATGATGTCCTGCGAGTAATTCCTTCGAATCTCCCTGACCGCCGCGATCGTAAGTCCCCTCCACAAGGGGAGATCCTGATAGTCTCCGCTCGCTGGCATGGGGACCGTTTCTTTCACCACGAACCCGATTTCCTCGGGGTCAAAGATCAGCGATTTGGAACGCCGATCGCGCAGCCGCTTAGCGAGCGTCGTCTTTCCGGCGCCGAAAGGTCCGTTGATCCAGATTATCATTGTCGACGGCCTCTAACCTGAAGGCTCGCAAGAGCGCTCGACGGCCTCGTGCGGAGGCACGATCGGAGTGGTTCCGAAATGCTTCTCAAGATAGGTGACGCCGAACGTCACGATGTCCTGCGCGTCGAACAGGTAGCACTGAGCAAAGCCCACGACACCTTCTCGATGGCGACCGAGCTTCACGTAAGCATTTGCTATAGTTTCAACCGCATCCGGCTTTCCTTCGATAGCAAAGCAATCGAGAATGCCGTTTGAATCGTAATCCGATGCCGTTTTCCAGGCGACTTCACCGTCTCTTCCAAGCATCGGCATCTCATACGTCACCCACCGTTTGTTGGGGATATCGGCAACCGCCTCGGCGTAGTGCAATGCGGTAACGGAGTTTAGCGGCGCACCCAACAGCAGGGCCTTCCCGCCAAGGCGAACGAACCGCTCGACGGGCGATCCTTCCCCCAAGGCGTGACCGAGTTCGTGAGGCTCCGTCAGCGTTTCAGCCAGCGGACCAACCGCGACCATCGATGCATCGGGGTGCGCGCTGCGCCGCGCGCCGGGGGCTTGAACCAGAAATTGATTCAGCAGGCCGAACCCACGGTAAGTCCCGGCTGTTGCGGGATCGAACGGCAGCCAGGTACGGCGGGCTTCGTCATCCAGCCGAGCGCCATTCAGAGTCTCCTCGTAGGGTGATCGGTCCCACGACGCGTATCCCATCACAGTGCCAGTCGGCCCAACCGCGGAGCGTAACGCGGCAACGACCGTCTCCGCTCCTCCTTCGACCGGACCAATCGCTTTAAGTGAGGCATGCACCATCAAGAGGTCACCGGTTTGGACTCCGAGTTTTTGAAGCGCCTCCGTTATTGCCTTCCGCGTATGCATCGCGATATCTCCTCTAAACTGCAAAACACTATACCTATCGAGATATCACTCTACTATACCTATCGAGATATAGAGGTGGTCCCACTTGTTTGAACAACTAAAAGCGTATTTATAAGTGATATTCCGCTCTAGTTAAGCCACCTTGTTTTGTTGGGGTAGCTGATCATAGTAAAACTCATTTGGTGTCATTTTGT
>NZ_VOZV01000087.1:0-1557 GCF_013419565.1 Acinetobacter sp. YH12072
TTGATGCCATTTTTCTTTATACTGTCACTGAGGCAGGTTGGACATTTGATTTCTAGAGTTATTCGCATTTCTCTATTTTATCAAAATTCAACCTGCTTTGTTTCAGCATACTTTTTGAAACACCACCCAATATCAGCTCGAACCATTCAGCCACAAGTCCTGCGTCTTGTTGATGAGCAGCAATATTTTCAAGCCTTAAAGCGCCGTTCCATCCGCTTCCATCGCAGTCATGCAACTGAGCAATTCGATACTATCACCAGCCTAATTGCTGAGCGCCAATTAGTGCCAAACAATGTTGGATTGCAACGCTGGCAAGCTATAGATCTGGAGCAGGAGCAAAACCAGCGATTGGTGAATATTCAGCAGAGTAGTGTTCAGGATCATACTAGTTTAAATCTGGAAGATGTCTGGAACATCAGCCCAGCTTGGACCAGTGACCTAAATAGAGAAGATCAGGCTACATCATCCAGTCCAGCTCAACTGGATCAACTCAGTCAGCAACTTAGTCACTATCATGCCATGCAGTCCAAATATTTTAAGGCCAGCAGTAGTGTTCGTGATGCCCAAGTGGGTTACTGGTTTGAGCTGCATGATCATCCCGAAATTGATCAACATCCGGAAAATCAGCGAGAGTTTCTCATCTTAGGTAAAGATTTCTATAACCAGAATAATTTACCAAAAGACATTTTGCTACAGGTGGATCAGCTCATGCTGTCCAGTCGCTGGAAAGTTCTGGATGACGAGAGACAAGGCAATGAGCTGTATTTAATTCGTCGAGATATTCTGGTGATACCTGAATATCATCCACTACAACATCGGCCAATGGCCTATCCACAACGGGCGAAAGTGGTAGGGCCTGAAGGTGAGACTATTTATGTCGATGAATGGGGACGCGTGAAGGTTCGTTTTTTATTTACCCGTAGTGAAGATCATCAGCATGATGGTGGTGCTGGCGCCAATGATAATGACACTGATTCGGCCTGGGTAGATGTGCTAACGCCATGGGCAGGCGAAGGTTATGGCGCCCGATTCCATCCGCGTATCGGGGAAATTGTAGTGATTGATTTCTTCGAAGGGGATATTGATCGTCCCTTTATTGTTGGACGTATTCATGAAGCTGAACGTTATCAAACTATGTTTGATAAGAAGGGCCAATTGCCACTCACTAAAAAACTAAGTGGTATCCGTTCTCAAGAGGTGGGTGGCGAAGGTTTTAACCAGCTTCGCTTCGATGATACAACTGGACAGATTAGTGCACAGCTGCAAAGTAGTCATGGGGCCAGTCAGCTAAATTTAGGAAATCTAAGTCATCCAAAAGAAGATGAGGCTAGCGACGGGCGTGGTGAGGGCTTTGAGTTAAGAACAGATCAATGGGGAGCACTTAGAGCGGTAGCTGGCTTGCTTCTCTCTACCTATAAACAAGAAAATGCCGGTGGTGTTTCAAAAAGTATGCTGACATTAAATGAAGCCATTATTGATGTAAAAAAAGGTTAAGTCGAAAGCTTTAAAATGGTTTTCAATCTTTTTTGAAAAATTACAACTCCTTCTAAAACCGCG
>NZ_VOZV01000088.1:0-1482 GCF_013419565.1 Acinetobacter sp. YH12072
TGTTATGCACCAATTAAAATGTCTATGCGATAAACCATTTAAAATGTCCTGTTTTTAACTGCAAGAGTCAAGCACAGGATTTAAATTTCTTTGTTCAATAACAGCTTTCTGAGCTTTACGACTCGGCATACTTTTCTTGAGACGGGAACGTTTATTTTGTTTTTCCAACTCTTCATGCTGTTGCTGGATATGCGCCAGAACCGAGCCTAATCTTTTATTCTCAACCACTTCATTCTGCTGTAGTCCAGCCAGTTTATTGAAGACACTATAGTTGATCTTCCGTCCTTCATGCATGATCGCCACAGTGCCATCCGGGTACTCCAGAAATGAAATGTATTGCCCAACAAGCTTATGATTCAGCTCTGTCGGTTCAAGCAGATAAATACACTTGTCATAGGTGATGGTGAGGTTCTTCGTGACCTTACGCGGTTCCTGCCAGGTGAATATATCCTCCAGCTCAGCATCAGACTCTGTTAGCGGACGATGTAAGTTCTTTGAATTTCGCGCACACTTGGCGAACTTCTGGTTGAAATGCTCAATAAAGCAGGGTAACCAGGCATTGGCTTCGGCAATTGAACTGATGCCTTCCAGACGCATCTCCTTGATCAAACGGTCTTGAAGGGTTCTATTCGCGCGTTCTACGCGACCTTTAGCCTGTGGGGAGTTGGCAAAGATAATAT
This sequence comes from Acinetobacter sp. YH12072, assembly GCF_013419565.1. Lineage (NCBI taxonomy): Bacteria > Pseudomonadati > Pseudomonadota > Gammaproteobacteria > Moraxellales > Moraxellaceae > Acinetobacter > Acinetobacter sp. YH12072. The sequence continues at coordinate 681 of NZ_VOZV01000088.1, forward strand.
CAATGTTTAACTCATTCAGAATCCGGCCAAATTGCGTGATCTTGCTGTCCTGGCTCGATTTCTGGTTCACTCGGAAGACCGAATGTTTATCGCTATAAAAGGCCAGAGGCTTACCGTATTGTTCAATGTAGGCTCGGGTTGAAAGCATATAGTCGAAGGTCGTTTCTGCCTCACAGAAGCGCAGATGCAACAGCTTTCCAGTGGCATCATCGATATACACCAATAAACAGCACTTAGCAGCGCGTCCTTCGAACCAGTCATGATATGAGCCATCAATCTGGATCAGCTCACCGAAGCAATCACGGTTATAACGTGGCTGATATGGACGTTTAAGGCGCTTGGATCGCGGAATCCAGAGGTCATTTGCAGTCATCCAGCGCCGAAGCGTTTCTACCGGGATATTCAGGTCAAATATGCTGCTGAGCTTCTCATGGGCCAAGGTAGGTCCAAATCCCAGCAGATGTTCGGAAATAATGGAAAGACATTTTGATTTTAATAAATCATCATGGCGACGATGGCCAGGTTGACCACGGCTGGCATGCGCCATACCTGAAACACCATCTTGATTGAGCTTCTGTAATAACCGGGTAATTTGACGGGTTGAAAGATTAAGGATTTCAGCGGCACGGACTTGTGTAATACGATGATCTCGAACGTCTTGCAGAACAGCAAGACGTTGAATTTCTTTGTCAGACATAGTGATCAGCATCTATATTTCATATCCAGTCCATGATGTTTAAACCATCATAAACCAGACATTTTTATTGGTGAGAATATAGACACTTTAAATGGGTTCTAACAT
>NZ_VOZV01000089.1:0-1474 GCF_013419565.1 Acinetobacter sp. YH12072
TCAAATGGCGATTCAGCGTTTAATTGGTTTTGGGAAAAAAGAAGAGTTTAAGGAAATTTTGGCAATTTTAAGAAAGCAGAATCCTGATAGGATAAGGGTTCTGTGAAATTTGTCGTGTACAGAGTATAATAATAATAATCGAGCATGAGTCTCATACGGATGCTCGGGTCGAAAGGGAATCCCCAGGCGAGTAACCTGTTTGCGGTGATCCATTAGCTGCAGGAGCAGAAGAGCATACATCTGGAAGCAAAGCCAGGAAAGCGGCCTATGGAGCTGTGCGGCAGCGCTCAGTAGGCAATTTTTCAAAATATTGTTAAGCCTTTTCTGAGCATGGTATTTTTCATGGTATTACCAATTAGCAGGAAAATAAGCCATTGAATATAAAAGATAAAAATGTCTTGTTTACAATAAAGTGGGAGTAGTAATTTCGTTACTTTGTTTAGAATTTCTTCAGAAATATTTCTTAATAAATCGTGTTTTTCAACAAGCGTAAAATTACTTTCTAAAATCTCTTGTTGTTTAGCTCGAGTTTGGGTATAAGCCCCATAATAAAATTGACGAGGATCTTTAAGCACGTACCAATCTTTCATTTGGATTACAGTACGGCCCTTATCGTAAAGATCAAATTCAGGCTGCCATAAAGGTTTGTAATGAAAATTAATTTCTTCCTGAATATCGTAGGTCGCTTCTTGATAACGTGAAGCTGGTTTATCACCAAATCTTTTTTCAATATAAGCATAAGTATTTCTTAAAGGCTTAACTGAAGATGTTTTAATATCAATTTGCATATAAATCTTCCTGATTTTTTAATAAAGACTAGAGTTTTTATTCTCTAATACCGGCCTGTCCAAATCGCCACTTCATGCGGTCATATTCAATCTTTGCAAAATCATCCGTACTTAGGTGCTGTACTTGATGGTGTGCGCAGAATTCTTCAAAAGCCTTGACTGGCATAATCATTTCTACAGCTAACTCTGGATCACCTATCGAAAATTCAAATTCGATATATTTGTCACGCTGAGTCCCTGTAACATGAATAAAGCAAGGAGGCTGTTCTACATTGAGTTGCTGCATACCAAAATCCTCATATTCTCCATAAGATTATTGCAACTTGCATGCCAATTTTATTTATTATTATTTTTCAAATATTTATGATTTTCTCTTTTTTATTTCATACAATGTTCTTTATCAAATTCTTAAGTCACAATGTATGACTTAAGAAAATTCTCAAGTGTTTTATATTTTCTCAGTTGTATAAGCACTTATAGATGATCAAAAAAAAAAGAAGCCAAAGCTTCTTTTTTTGATTTTCCAACTCGCATTGATAGCCCCTATAATTCAATCAACTGAACCGTACCGGGTTTGTCGGAGAGTTTTTTATTTAAGTTAGGCCACCTGACCTAACGGGTTAATCTTATCATAGTACATTGCTTCAAAATCAAAAGGTGATACATAACCTAGTGCACTATGTACA
>NZ_VOZV01000090.1:0-1391 GCF_013419565.1 Acinetobacter sp. YH12072
TAATGCCAGTCAGTTAAGCAAATATTAGTAAAATGTAGTAAAAATGAGTGTATGTAAATACGCTCATTTTTTTATGACTTTATCTGAAAATTTAGATTGCACCCTTCAACATTCTTTACCTTCACTTAGCCATTTTAGTGAATTTATTGATTTCAACTGGATTGAGGAAAGTCTGCATCAAACAGGTAAGGCATCAATTAGAAGAAGGAAGTTACCTGCTGAACATGTGGTGTTGCTTGTCATTGGACTCGCTTTATTTCGAAATCAACCTATCGGATATGTCGTAGAACAGCTAAAACTTGTATTTGGTACAACAGAATATTGTGTTCCTAGCGCAGTAGTACAAGCACGACAACGTTTAGGATCAGAACCTTTAAATGCGCTATTTTCTTTACTTAGCCAAGCCTGGTTTGAAGAATCTCAGCAGCAATACTCAAACTTTCACGGTCTGAGTGTGTGCGCTGTTGATGGTGTTGTTTGGTCTATGCCTTATACAGATGAGAATTTTGCACACTTTGGTTCATCTAAAGGAAAAACTGCTGATGCTCCTTATCCACAAGTGAGAGCAACCTGCTTAGTAAATACCGCGACCCATGAAATTATAGATGCTCAAATAGGTAGTATGGATCAAGGTGAACTCACACTGGCAAGCCAATTATCTCCTTGTTCACACAGTATTACCCTATTTGATCGAGCCTATTTCTCTGCAGATTTTCTCATCGGGTGGCAAAAACGTGCAGAAGAAAGTCATTGGCTTATGCGTGCAAAAGATAATTTACGGTATGAGATTGTGGAGCGTAATTCGCAACATGACTTTCATATTAGAATGCCGATATCAACAAGAGCTAAAAAACTTAATCCAGCCTTAGGAGACTATTGGGAGGCACGTCTCATTGAGGTTGAGCAGGCAGGTAAGATTAGACGTTATATCACTTCACTAATAGATTCAAAGAGATATCCATTATTAGCTTTAGCAAAACTCTATGCCCAGCGTTGGGAAATAGAAATGTGTTACCGAGAAATCAAGAGTAACTTACAGGAAGGGAAGCATTTAAGGAGTAAACAACCTGCCTTGATTTATCAAGAATTATGGGGAGTCTTTATTGCCTATAATATTCTAAGAAGACAAATGAAATATATGGCGCAACGTGCAAAAGTCAGTCCTTTGAGAATGAGCTTTCATATTACCTCTATTGCTATCCTTAACCTATTGAAGTTTGATTCTTTGGCTTCCGCAGGTAATTTGCCTAAACATCTAGAAAGTTTAATGGAAAAATCTAAAAGGTATGTTTTACCGAAAAAAAGAAGTAGAAACTACCCACGAGTTGTGAAAGGGAAACCACAGAAATACCCAAAAAAATGCCAGTCAATCTCTTAACTGACTGGCATTA
>NZ_VOZV01000009.1:0-118488 GCF_013419565.1 Acinetobacter sp. YH12072
ACTGAGGATCAGAAAGCTTGTTTGAATCGATGTATTTCATCCGCAGATTATGCACGAATGCTAAGAAATCCGGAGTGCAAATATTAACCAAAAAGAAGATCGTTTTTTGATTTATGAAAGAGATCTAGTGAAAATATAAAACCAAGAATCAGGAGATACATAATGAACGAAGCATACATCTACTGCGATAGAAAAATTATCAAGTGTTCTATTTGTGAAGCACAGGATGACTATAGCTTTAATGATACTCAGCAATTTTCTATTATTGCTGCTGCAGAAGGCAAGCAAACTCATGGGCGCTACTCTATTGAAAGTATCAAGTGCAAGAACTGCAATAAAGTGGCAAAAAACAGTCAGGATCCCTATTTTTATTATTAAGTTGAATTAAAAGTAAAAACCTACTTTGAAATAGAGTATCTAATAAAGAATGATAATCAAACAAATATGATCATTATTATTGGTCTAAAGGGCCTTCAAAGAATTTCAGATCATAAGTTAAAACTAACTTTAGCGGTATATCAAGGAGATACTCAATGCCTGACTTTATAAGAGCTGTAGGCTTGGGCCTACTTTACCTCCCGCTGATGACCATCAATATCTTTAACACTATATATGCTGATACCTCGCCTATAACCCCTGAATCTCCCAAAGCTATCACATATCCCAATATAGATCGTGGTTTAAATGAAAGCCTTTATCCTGATGAAGAAATCACAGCTAAAAAGATCGCAGACATTATTGAGAAATCTATTCGGAAAGAGTATTCGACCGGTATCGCGCTACGTGATGCACACCCTAAGGCACACGGTTGTGTACGCGCAGAGTTCAAGATAGCTGAAGCACTTCCCAAAGAGTTGGCACAAGGTATTTTTCTTCCCGGAAAAACCTATCAAGCCTGGATACTTTTTTCTAATGGATCTAGTAATGCTCAACAAGCAGATATTAAAAAAGATGCCCGTGGCATGACAATAAAGCTTTTGGCAGTACCGGGAGAAAGACTTTTAAATCATGATGAAATGTCTACTCAAGATTTCATCATGATTAATCATCCGGTTTTTTTTGTGAATGATCCAGCTCGTTATATGGCATTTATGCAGGATATAAATAGTGAAAGCTTTCTCAAAAAATTGCATACCCCTTTTGCATTAGGGGCTAAAGGAACCTGGATTGCCTTAAATACGAGAAATACAATATCTAATCCTCTGCAAACCCGATATTGGTCCATGGTGCCCTATCAATTAGGAACAGGCAGTGGTCGTCAAGCTGTAAAGTATTCAGCCCAAGCATGTTCAAGAGGAACAGACCCTATACCCTATAATCCCCACAATAATTTTCTAAGAGAAAATCTACGGAATCAATTGCAAAAAAGTAAGGCATGCATGGAGTTTTTAGTACAACCCCGAACATCAAACAGCATGTCGGTCGAAGATTCGATGACCGAATGCCCAGAAAACCAGGCACCTTTTTACAAGCTAGCGACTATTCATATTCTTCAACAGGTTTTTGATACACCTGAACAAAACGAATTTTGTGAAAACCTCTCCTTTACGCCATGGCATACAGTACCGGAACACAAACCTCTGGGAGGAGTAAACCGGATGCGAAAGGTGATTTATGAGCGTATCAGTCAGCTTAGACATGAGATGAATGCTACTAAAAGATTAGAACCACACTGAGAACTAAATATATATGAATTATTAATTAAATTATAACTTAAACTAAAATTAGAGCGATTATTGTATCATTTATTTAATTTAGCTTAATAATTTTAGTTTACAAAATTTGTTAATAGTTAATTTAGAAACATGGCTAAGACTGCTACATTATAAATGAAATTATAAAAATTGAAATGGTATCTGTGATGAAAACAAAAAGTCCTCTCCTGAAAATTATAGTGGGCTGTGCGGGCTTAGGCTCTGCTTATTTGCTCGCCTCTCCTGCTATTTCCCGGAAATGCAAGAATCAGGATTCCCAGAAATGCAATCATCATAATTGTGATATTGCTGCAAAGACCCCCGGAACTCTACTCGCTATCGAAGAACAAAGTACTGATTTATTTCCCCATGCCGCCCAACGATTTTTAATTACCTATCGCAGCCGTGGTATACATTCAGAACCCATTGTTGTCTCCGGATTTGTTTTATTGCCACAAGGCAAACCACCTAGAGGTGGCTGGCCCGTTTTAGCCTGGGCACATGGCACCACCGGAGTGGCAGATACCTGTGCCCCTTCTGGTGATTATGTCGGTGGACCCGTGCATGCCTATCAAGAGCTGGCTTCCAAACCACTTGATGCCTGGCTTGCCCAAGGCTATGCAGTAGTTGCCACCGATTATCAGGGCTTAGGTACACCCGGCAAACACCCCTACATGAATGCACAGAGCCAACTGCATACTGTGGTTGACTCTGTAAGAGCACTTCATTTTTTAAAGCCTTATCATTTTAACAGGAAATGGTATGTCATGGGTCACAGTCAGGGAGGCGCTGCTGCCCTAATGGTAGCTGCACATGGGCAAAAAGATGCACCTGAGTTAAAGTTACGTGGAGCACTGGTCGTCGCCCCAGGAGGATATCAATATGAGGGAATTGCTCAATACGCAGCCTCGCATCCTCAAATCGAAAAAAGTGTGGTTGCATTTCTTCCTATCGTTCTTTTAGGTGCTGAAGCCGCGGATCCTAGCCTCAATATTATGAATTTATTGAGTCCTGAAATGGCCCAGATTGTCAATTATGCGCGTAATCATGGCTTATCGGAATTACAAGCTGATGTGAAAGAAGCACCTCAAACAGTTTTCAAAACTGATGCAGATCTTAATCCCTTAATAGAATATTCAAAAAAACAATCCATCGAAAATATGATACCTACTGTCCCTGTAATGATAGTTCAGGGTAATAAAGACCAGATTGTAGATTATCAAGGTACTCATGCCTATTATCAGCTAATGTGTACCAAACAAAAGCCGATTGCATTTAAAACTGTTGAAGGTGCAGATCATCATGGCTCTTTAAGACAAAGTCAATTTATGGTCGAAGACTTTATCAACTCAGTTGAACAAGGAAAATTTATGAGTACTTGTGAGACAAATTAATGTTCATATTTTTGTCGATTAGATATTTATGATCATGGTAAGTCTATGAAATATGCAGTCTGTTACTAGACTGCATAGCATTAAAAGTTTAGCTCTTATGACCTTAGTATGTCCTTAACACGCTTATCGCAGTTAAGCAGTAACGAATATCGAAACGTAATATTTCATTTATTTGAGATTAATCCGGGCCTGCTACAGGCCAACTAACTTTAATTAATCCAAATTTTATTCCTTCGCAAACGTGTAGCTAAAGCAAGTATTAGAGCTTTTGCTGAAACTCATAATTTTGATTTTTGAGTTCCCCATTTTGATTCCTTAATTCTTTAGCAAACAACAATGAGAATGAAAGAGGTTCTTTATGTGCTCGAACTATGAATTCCCTTCAAAAAAACGTCTTTCCTTACTAGATATTCATGAAGAACAACTGGAACTCGGAATAAAAATACATGTTTATCCATTAGCACCCGCCCCAATCATTATGCGTGGTGCGGACAAGTTTGAGCTGGATATTGCACGTTTCGGACTAGTTCCATCTTGGGCAAAAGAGTTGAAATATGGCAGACATACCTACAATGCCCGGAGTGAAACAGTGGCATCCAAACCAAGTTTTCGACATGCCTGGAAAAATAACCAGTTTACTTTAGTCCCAGTCGATACATTCTTTGAGCCTAAATATATAGACGATAAACCACACTGGTTTGGTATTTCACGTGAAGATGGTCATCCTTTCACGGTTGCAGCAATTTATGAGGATGCATTGATTGAAGGTGAGAAAATCAGATCCTTTTCGATGCTTACCATAAATTCGGATCAGCACCCATTTATGAAACGGTTTCACAAGCCGAATGATGAAAAACGTTCGATTATTGTGATTCCTGAAGAATTACGACACGACTGGCTCAACTGCGACCATGAACAAGCTCATAATTTTTTCTTTGAAATGAAAGATGAATTTATAGCAAGGCCTAAAGAGCAAGGTTTGTGGACCAACTGAAAAGCCCTAAACCAAGTTAGGGCTTTATTCATATAAAATACTTATTTCTGCTCCCTCAGTGGATGCTCTGGCTCGGCATTAGGCTTTTTCTCAGGTTTTACACCCTTATAGGTTGCTTGATTGCCTTTATCATCATTAGATTCTTTTTGCGGATTATCTTCTTGCTCTGTTTGGTGGTCTGCATGAGTTGTCATATATATTCCCTTTCCTCTAGATGCTTAGAAAATTATTAGGACATATAAGGTTAAACATCAATAATATTTATGTTTTCCATACATTTTAATAAACATATATTCTTCTAATCAGAGCTTATATAGGCTTCTTGTTTAATCTAAATCTGCCTGGCTGTGCAACCTGCTTCCAGAAAACACAGCTCATAGATCAATTTATAATTTAATTTCTTATTACTTAAAAGAAAGTATCTGCAGAAACATTAAAACGTTCAGACAAAGCTTTAATATGGCGGATATTGAGCTGACGTTTACCATTCAGGATTTCAGAAATGACCGACTGGGTAGCTATATCAGATAAGTCTGATTGGCTTAGGCCATGCTGTTCCATCAGGAAAGCCAATGCAGTACGTCCATCTCCTTCTGGCATCGGCAAATGCTCATGCTCGTAAGCTGAGACTAAGTCACCCAATTGAAGAATCAGCCCCATTAAAGGATGCGATTCATCATCACCTACAATATCTAGAAGTTCATCTAAAGCTTCAGTAAGGGTATTAAAGTCTTCTTCAGTTTCTGGCTTGCTGAGCAATGGTGCAACATAACGCCAGTGATCAACGGCCTGTTTAATCATTGCATTCATATTAAGCCTCCTTCCAATGACCTTTATCATATTCCTGATGGGATAAGACATGGCGAATATAGACACGTTTTGCTTGATACATCACAACTGCGATCAACCTGATCTTGTTGCCACCAATATCAAAGACATGAAATTTCCCGACTTTATCGACTGCGGGAAATAATCGCTTCATGTCGGCAAAATCCTTAGGATCATTGGCCTTGATAATTCGATACCAACCATCCAATGCAGTTTCAGCGTGTGGCCACTTTTGCATTGCTTCCAGAGTCCGAGCGTGAGTGATCACATGCATAATAATTTATCGCATTTTGCTATATTGAAAGTATAACCTAAATATCGCATATTGCAATAAGACTTAAAGAATGAATTTAGTTGAGATGGATATTAGTAGGATCAAATAATAAGCTAAAAATAAGTAAATTCTTATTTTTAATAATCTTTATTAATTAACTGTCAATAATTTATAAAAATATAGCGCTGATATGTTGGTTCTATGTTCAAATAGCAATGATAAAAAAATGAAAACCCCGTCGATCTATATCAAACGGGGGTTCAACATCCATCTACACCACGAAGGCCTAGAGAGTTAATTTAAATCTTTCAAGCAATCACGACACTTTTTGACTTCGAAATCATCGACTGTGTAATCAATTTCAGTCGCACCATGAAGACCAAATAAACAACATATAAATTGGAACATGTGTTTCTCCTGACTGTGAACAGCTCGATCATGGATCGAGCTTTGTTGCTTTAAAGATAATGGCTTACAGCTCCACGATTTATTTACCTTGAAACGATTGAATCACTCACCTGTACTGCGATTGCACAGGCAAGCTATAGCCTCTAAATTTGTACACTCTCTTCATGTTTTGGCGCTTGGTCTTTGGTACCGTGATCCTTGCTCATCATCCGGCACATTTTTTCTTTGCAAGATTTAAAGCAACATCCCACCATGACACCCATACCAAATGCACAGATACATCTCATCATAGCTCTACCCTGTCTTTTCATGAAAAGAGATATATAAATAACATCTATTCATGTTTCACACTTGAACGTATTTTCAGGTTTTATGTTGTATATGAAAACTTATGTTAAGGATAAATGTCGAAGAATCATTAGTTTTTAGCATATTTATGATTTAAAAAATGAGCCCTACTTAACTGTCTGGATTAAGCAGGGCTTTTTAACTTGCTGATTTTAAATTATTTTATCTAAGTTGTTGTAGTGGTGATAAAGTACCACTTGTCATGCATCTAATATGTATATGAAATATAGAGGCTTTTTTACCAAATGTTGAATATAGGTTATGTTTTATATTTTATTGGCTATTTTTCATCAACTTAGATGCAATTAAATACAAAAAACTTTGATTCATTCAGTTTTCATTCAATCAAGTCAGTCATAAAAGCAGATATGCAACTTATACATATTGGTAGATATTTTACTTATTTTATCAAAGTCCTTTTCATTTTTTATTTTCTCAGCTGTCAATGAGTTTAAAGGCAGGTGCTCTTTCACTCATTTCTCTTTATAATTTTTCCAACGACTGATAACAATATATTGTTGCCATGAAAATATCACTATTCATAATTACCCTATTGGCATTGGCGATCACAGGCTGCCAGAAACAACAGGCAGATGTATCAGCTGAACCTGACCCGGCAGTGAAAGCTCAGTTTGAACAATCAGATGCCCGATTGAGTGCTTATTTAGATAAATTAGATTCTTCTACTATTAGCCTTGAGGAAAGAACACATATTTTATGTGAGGATTATCCTAAAGAATATAAAACTCATTATATGCCGGCCCTAATAAAACTAATGCCACAAGAATATGAGGAGCAGGAATTACTGAAAGATCTGAAAAATGCGCTCGACTTTTATAAAGTAAAATCCAATATTCAATGCTGATTTATTCTGAACAATAAAAAAACCGCCTTAAAGAAGGCGGTTTTTTGTAGAGATTACACAGCTTAGATATAAACGCTGCAGCTTTAACTAATCTTATTGATTACGCAAATTTTGCTGCTGGTTATCTTGTTGTGGCTGTTGCTGTTGTTGCTGATTGCGTTGCTGGTCCTGTTGGCCCTGCTGACGCTGTTGGTTTTGCTGTCCCTGCGGCTGTTGTTGCTGCTGGTTCGGCTGTTGCTGATTTTGATTCTGGTTTTGCTGACGTTGTTGGTCTTGCTGTTGTTGTTGGTTCTGTTGGTCTTGCTGATTTTGCTGTTGATTATTAGCCATGGTGTAACTCCTTACTATTTGCTTTAAATCGCCGATGATTAGGTTTCGACTTAATATTTACTCTACCTATTTTTAAAAATTCGCCAAGTTATTACCTGTTACATATTAATTCAATGTAAAAAAAGGTAAGTTAAGTAATTGAAGTCTGGATTTATAAGAAACATAAATTACTTTTAATAATAGAATGAACACATATTGAAAGCTTTCTATCTTTTATAAATTTTATTTTTCAATTAAAGTCATAACTTAATCAAAAAATTGTATATAAACTTAAATTTAAAATAAAATTTAGAAATACATTTTGCTACTTATATAAAATATGATTATATTTATAAAATATTGAATTTTATTGATTATTTAAAATTATAATTTCTTATACATGTTTAACCTAATTTTCTAAAAATTAGATCATTAAATATAAAAACGAAAAAAACCATTTTTAAATAGCAGAATATATTACATAGAATCACAAATAAGGCCTTTTCAGTTGCCAATTTACCTTGACTTTATATTTTTAAAATTATTATTAGATTTTTTTATTAAATCTAATCAAATTTTATTTTAACGACCTTTATCCAATAAATAAGCCTCTTATTTTAAGAGGCTTATTTTTAATAAGTTATTTTTAGATTGCGACCACTTTTACAATAATGGTTTGGCTTTCTTCTTGCTCTTCGGCTAGATATAAACGCTTTAATTCTTTGCTTTTAACTTTAAACTTTAAATTCTGGTAGTGAATGATGTTTGGGATCTGATCAAAATATTGACCATCTGCCTCAATTTCTTCCTGAAATAAAGGAGTACCCAGTTGATAATCTAGACTTTTTAATACGGAATACTTTACTGTGGTTTTCATTCTTACAACCTACTTTCCTTACGCACTTTATTTTTATTTTTACCACTGATTAGAGCAAGTTAAAACCATTAATTTCAAATATTGTCCAAGCATTAAGCAATCAATTCAATAACTGCCAAACTTACGTTTGGAATACTAAAATTACAAAAATATTTTACCTTTCATCATAATAAAGAAATAATCTCACAGTTGATACAAAAGCAAAATGGGACTACATTGGAATAAAGATTACCTTCTAAGACAAAATAGACATTATGATTAAAACATGTTGTGGCCTGCTGGAACAAAGAAACATCAAGATTGCTTTTATTGAAAGTGCAAGTTCTGGCTATTTAACCAGTCAGTTTTCAATTTGCAAAAATGAAGGTGCTGAAATCTTGCTGGGTGGTCTAGTGTGCTACGATCCGTCTGTGAAGATTAATGTCTTGGGAATTTCTCCGAATCTGATTAGTACCCATTCAGCTGAATCCATGCCTGTAACGGTTGCTCTGGCTGAGGCAGGCAAAAAAATGTTTCAGGAAGCTGACTGGATTATTGCTTGTACAGGCTTGCTTAAACCAGGCGGTAGCGCGACCCCAGATAAGCCGGAAGGTACTTTCTTTGCCGCTGTTTATGATGGTCTTCAGACTCACCAGTTCCAGTATTATATTAAAGGTACTCCACAGGAACGTCTCAATAAACTGGCAGCCGTCATCGCACATGACATGATTAATCTACTCAACACCTAAAGCTAAAACTGTTTATATTGAGTGCTGATCAAATTATATTGAGTGCTGATCAAACTTCATTATTTCTACTGTATTTATAGTTAAATTATTTCTATAAAAGCACGTTTTTTTAATGAGGCCTGATCAGTGATGAAAATAAGAATTGCAGCCCTTTTGCTCGCCCTTGGTATTCCTGTATCCGCTTTCGCCACTGTTGGTGGCCCACAGAATATTGAAGTTTTGGGTTATGAAGGGCTTTGTTGCACAAAGCTGTTCTTAAGGACTTCTTCGGCAATATAATTTCCAAATGAATAAGCCTACACACAAAATCTACCGCACAACCAATTGGCCCGCATATAACCGAGCTCTCATTAATCGTGGGAATATTGCCATTTGGTTCGATCCAAAAACACAATGGTATGCAGAACCTCAAGGCAAACAAGGTCGAAATCAAACCTACTCCGACATAGCGATCCAATGCTGTTTGATGATCAAATCTCTATTTAGACTCACTTTACGCATGGTTACTGGTTTTGTTCAAAGCTTAATTAAACTTTGCGGATTAGATTGGACAGCACCAGACTTCACGACGCTTTGTAGAAGACAAAAGTATATTGATATTCAAATTAGCTACCAGAAAAGTCGTGATGGGTTACACCTACTCGTCGACTCTACGGGTTTAAAATTTTTAGGTGAAGGCGAATGGAAGCGTAAGAAGCATCAGCCTGAATACCGTCGGCAATGGCGTAAACTGCATATTGGTATAGATGCTGAAACACTGCAAATACGTGCCGTTCAGCTTACGACAAATAATGTCAGTGATTCACAAGTACTTGGTGATTTACTCGATCAGATTCCTCAAGATGAGCATATTGACTCCGTTTATACCGATGGTGCTTATGACACAAAGCGGTGTCGCCAGTTGATCACAGATCGAAATGCCCATGCGATTATTCCACCCAGAAAAAATGCGAAGCCTTGGAAAGATACAAAAGTTCATTCGCTAGAGCGAAATGAATTACTTCGCACTGTTAAACGTTTAGGCAGGACACTATGGAAAAAATGGTCGGGCTACCATCAGCGAAGTCTGGTAGAAACCAAGATGCACTGCATCAAATTATTAGGCGATAAGCTCAGTGCTCGGAATTTTGATAGCCAAGTCAACGAGATGCATGCACGTGTGGCCATCTTAAATAAGTTTACGGAGCTCGGCCGACCTCACACCCAAGTTGTCACTTAAATTTAAACAACTTAGGAAAGCTCTATCTTTAAAATCTTTATGCAACAAAGCCGTTATGAAGTCAAAGACCAGAAACTTTATCTGTTGCGGCATTATCTCGATGGTCGCGGACGCCTACCTCAACTGTATTATTATAATTTTAAATCCAAAACTCCGAATCAGTTAATTCAGGTGAACTCCCTGTATATCAATCCAAAAACCAAGCAGATTGACTACGATCAGGACAGCCGTAAGTTTAACCAGGAAATTGCCAAAATTAAAAAGCGTCTGATTCCGTTAGTACCTCTGCAAAAGCAAAATATCCAGCTCAAGCTATTAAAGACCAGCAAAGGTACTGCCCCTGCATGGCATGACCCTAAACAGAAAGTTCCAAAATGGACTTATCAATATCGAGTGCAATCTGGCCAGTATAAAAGTCTTGTTCAGCAAGCAGTCAGCTATAAAGCAGATTTAAGATTAAGCCAAACTTACAAAGTACCGAAACAGAATAAAATACTGGTAACGGTAAAATACTTAGGCATCCCATTTGAAACCGGTTATCACATTGAAGATCCGGCATTATTAAGTCGTTAAACCAGCTTCCATAAACAATTAGCAAAAAATAAGGCCTCATAGAGACCTTATTTTTTATGTTTAGAATATCTTTGGCTTACGCAGCAGAAGTGCGCTCAGCAATTGGAACCACTTTACGCAATTCTGGACCAGTATAATCCGCGCTTGGACGGATAATCCGGTTATCTGCACGTTGTTCCATCACATGTGCTGCCCAACCTGTGACGCGTGACATCACAAAGATTGGCGTAAACAGTTTGGTTGGAATACCCATAAAGTGATAAGCAGAAGCATGGAAAAAGTCTGCGTTACAGAACAGTTTTTTCTCACGCCACATCACTTCTTCACAACGCACCGATACTGGATACAGTACAGTATCGCCCACGTCTTTTGCCAGTTTCTCTGACCACTGCTTGATAATGCCATTACGCGGATCATTGTCTTTATAGATCGCATGACCAAAGCCCATGATCTTTTCTTTGCGCTCCAGCATGCCCAGCATTTCGCGCTCGGCTTCTTCTGGAGATTTCCAGTTTTCAATCATGTCCATTGCCGCTTCGTTGGCACCACCGTGTAATGGGCCACGTAGTGAACCAATTGCACCGGTAATACATGAATGCAGGTCAGACAAAGTTGATGCACAAACACGCGCTGTGAAGGTTGAAGCATTAAATTCATGCTCTGCATACAGAATCAGGGATACATTCATCACCTGTTCATGCAGCTGATTTGGCTTCTTGCCATGTAGCAAATGAAGGAACTGAGCACCGATTGAATCATCATCAGTATTTTCATCAATGCGTACGCCGTCATGGCTATAGCGATACCAATAGCAGATAATTGCTGGTAGCGTCGCCAGAATACGGTCTGCAACATCCTGTTGCTGATCAAAAGACTGTTCAGTTTCAAGGTTGCCCAGCATCGATACGCCAGTACGCATCACATCCATTGGATGTGAGTCCGCTGGAATGCGCTCAAGTACTTCTTTCAATGCTTGTGGCAGTACACGCAAAGATTTCAGTTTTGCTTTATAGGCTGCCAACTGTTCTGAAGTTGGTAATTCACCAAAGAAAATCAGGTAAGCGACTTCTTCAAACTGACAGTTTTCTGCCAGATCCTGTACGTCATAGCCGCGATAGGTCAGGCCTGCACCACTTTTGCCTACTGTTGAAAGTGCAGTTTTGCCTGCGACTTGTCCGCGCAATCCTGCGCCAGTGAGTACTTTTCCTTCAGCCATTGTTTTAATTCTCCTGCTTGAACAGTTTATCTAATGTGTTTTCGAAGCTGTGATAATCTAAAAATTCGTATAATTCTTTACGCGGTTGCATTTTATCCAGAACATGCACCTGTGTACCATTTTCACGCACTGAGCGCATCACTTCCAGTGCCGCTTTTTGCATCGCACGGGTGGCTGATAGCGGGTAAAGTACCATGCGAATACCCTGCTCAGCCAGTTCTTCAGTGGTGTAATATGGGGTATCACCAAATTCGGTAATATTGGCCAATACTGGGACACCAACTGCATCACATACGGTGCGATACATCGTAATATCCGTCATTGCCTCAGCAAAAATGGCATCTGCACCTGCTTCGACACAGGCACAAGCACGGTCAATCACTGCCTGCAGACCTTCTTTCTGTAATGCATCGGTACGTGCCATCACCACAAAGTTTGAATCGGTTTTGGCATCGACAGCTGCCTTAATCCGGTCAACCATTTCCTGTTGGGTCACAATTTCCTTATTCGGACGATGACCACAACGCTTTTGCGCAACCTGGTCTTCGATATGCACAGCTGCAGCGCCAGCAGCAATCATCTGCTTGATGCTACGTGCGATATTAAATGCACCGCCCCAGCCTGTATCGATATCGACCAGTAAGGGTGTATCTACACGTTCAGTAATGCGACGCACATCTTCCAGAACATTATCCAGACTGGTCATGCCTAGATCAGGTAGACCGTAAGAATAGTTGGCAACACCGGCACCAGAGAGATAAATGGCTTTATAACCGACCTGTTTGGCCATCATGGCAGCATAGGCATTCACTGTGCCCATAATTTGTAATGGTTTTTCGACTTCAAGCGCTTGTCTAAACTTTAAACCTGCAGACATTTGTTCTGTCATCTTCCCTTCCACAGTCTTGGCTATAATTATTGAGATTTGAGTATACCGATTTGAAACCATGATGCTATAAGCCAATAGAATAAAAACTCTAAAACTTTAGTCAAACTTTTAAGTTTTACTTGATTCATTGAATAAATTCCGCCTTCATCCGGTCCGATTGTGAAATCTGCGGATATATTTGTTATGATGAACTACCAAGTTTATATAACCTGTTGATATACCATCCTCTATGCAAAACCTTGTTCATCTGGAACCACTCGCCAAAGATCTGCCACAAACCAAACGTGGTCATGAGCGCTGCGTTGCGCTGCTGGTCTCTGCGACCGAACTGTTTCTGGAACATGGTTATGATGCAGTTTCTCTTGATGATATTGTCCAGCATGCAGGCGGTTCCAAGGCTTCTATTTACAAGTACTTTGGCAACAAAGAAGGCTTGTTTAAGGCCATTTGCGATTATCGTCGTATCAAGTTTTTTGAAGATATCAGTATTCCGATCGAGCTGATGGCTCTGGATTTTCGTAGTTATCTGGTACATACGCTGCTTAATTTTTATCATCAGATCATGCAACCGGAAAATTCAGCCTTTATGCGTCTGGTGCTGGAACAGAGTCAGCGTAATCCGGAACTCGCGCAGCATATTCATGAACGAGGCCCAGTACATGTACAAAGTGCGATTGCCACGGCTTTAGAACAAGCAGATGCGCAAGGTTTATTGCATTGCGAGAATCCGCAATATTCGGCCCAGTTATATTTTGGCATCTTGCGTAATCTGGAATGGCGGATTCTGATGGGAATTCCGGTACAGGAAGATGATCAGGAAATCGACAAATACATCAGTTATTGTGTGGATCGATTTTTAGACGGTCATCAAAAAGTCTAGTTTTTTTTGCATTTTTCATTGCTTATAGTATATTAGCCGATTCCGTATTTTTTCTTAAACTAACCAACAACTGATTGTTGATCGAGTTTTCGGCAATTATTGTGGAGTAACGAATGGCTCTCCGTCACTTTCTCACCTTACGCGATTTATCAACTTTAGAACTGAACCAGATTTTACAGCGCGCAATCGAGCTTAAGCGCAAACAGCACAATAATGAAGTGTTCCAACCCTTTGTTGGTAAAGTCATGGGCATGATTTTTGAAAAATCGAGTACCCGTACGCGTGTTTCGTTTGAAGCAGGCATGAGCCAATTCGGTGGTAGTGCCATCTTCCTGTCTTCACGTGATACCCAGTTGGGCCGCGGTGAGCCAATTGAAGATTCTGCACGTGTGATTTCCAGCATGCTGGATATTGTGATGATCCGTACTTTCGGTCACGATATCGTAGAACGCTTTGCTTCTTATTCAAAAGTTCCAGTGATCAACGCTTTGACTGATGATCATCACCCTTGCCAGTTACTTGCTGACATGCAGACATATCTGGAACATCGTGGTTCAATCGAAGGTAAAACCGTTGCCTGGATCGGCGATGGCAATAACATGTGTAATTCTTATATCGAAGCAGCACACATGTGGGGCTTCAAGTTAAAAGTTGCAGCACCAAAAGGCTATGAGCCTCAAGAACAGTTCCTGTCAGAATTCGCACACTGTGTAGAACTGGTCGATACTGCTGAAGATGCAGCAGTCAATGCCGACCTGATCGTAACTGACGTTTGGGCAAGTATGGGCCAAGAAGAAGAACAGAAAATCCGTGAGAAAGCTTTTGCGGACTATCAGGTGAATGAACGTCTGATGGATCTTGCACACCCGGACTGCCTGTTCATGCATTGCTTACCTGCGCATCGTGGTGAAGAAATTTCTGAAAATATGCTAGATCACAAAAATGCTGTAGTTTGGGATGAAGCAGAAAATCGCCTTCATGCACAAAAAGCACTGGTTGAATTTCTGTTGAATGAAAACCTGAAAAAAGACTGATTCCTTCAAAAAATCTTCACAAATTAAGCACCAATCTCTGGTGCTTTTTTTGTTTCAGCTTTTATAATCAGTATTGAAACGACATAAAAAGTGATGCGATACAATGCAAAAAAAATATTGGACTCTGGCACTCCTGGCAGGTTTTAGTAGTGCTGCTTTACCGGTGTATGCTTCTGAATTCGACCAGTATCTCCAAGGAAAAGGCATTCTGGACAGCAAGTTTAAAATTGAGAAAAAAGCTGAGCTGAACGAACTGCTTACTGTGCTGAGTGCAGAAGATTCCAAGACTTTACCGCTACAGATCGATCAGAATACGATCATAGAACAGTTACAACTTACTGCCAATAAAACTACACTTAAAGGCATGATCACGACACCCGACTTTAGCCAGTTTGAGAAAGACCTAGGCCGTAAAGAAGTCCTTAAGGTGATTCGTAATAATCTTCTAAATAACTGCCAGATCTTTTTTGAACATCGCTATCAGATCGTCAATCCTTATAAAATCGAACTTAGTCTCAGCTCCCAAACGCATACTTATAATGTAGATCTCTCCCAGAAAGACTGTAATGTAAAATAATCTTGTCTAGAATCAATAAAGGCAGCTTTAGCTGCCTTTTATATTTAGATAAATTTTAATTGGTAAACATAACTAGACGATTAACGGATCAAACCTTGCGGCTGTAAAATAATAATCAGCGCGCCTAGAATGACCACGATTCCACCAAGCAAATCCCAACGTGAAAGGCTGACCTGATCAACGAATCTCAGCCACATCAATGCTGAGAAAATATAGATGCCCCCATAGGCAGCATAAATACGTCCAGAAGCCGCCGGATGCAAAGTCAAAAGCCAGACGAACGCAGCTAAGGCTAATGCCGTCGGAATCCATAACCACTGACTCTTCGCCTGATTTAAAATCAGATAGGGAAAATAACAGCCCAAAATTTCCATCAATGCCGTTAATAAAAACAGAAAAAACGTGGTTAAAAGCTTGCTAATCTGGATATCCATATACTTCGCTAAATCAGACACTCTTTAAACCAAGAGCACATAAATTAAGGGCAAATAAAACAACAAAACCCGTGCGAACACGGGTCTGATGATCTATTCAAGGATTAAGCTGGTTCAGCAGTCTGATCTTCGAAGACTTCGAGTTTCAGGCCGACAGACTTACCATTTTCTTTCTTCACAGAAACTGAAACGTTACCACCATTTTCAGCTAGCTCACCAAACAGGATCATTTCAGCCAGTGGTTTTTTCAGATGTTCCTGAATCAGACGCTGCATTGGTCGAGCACCCATCAAGCGATCATAGCCATTTTCAGCCATCCACTCGCGTGCGCTTTGATCCACCTCCAGCACCACTTTCTTCTCATCCAGTTGTGCCTGAAGTTCAGTCAGGAATTTATCCACGACATTTTCAATAATAGTATTCGGCAATGCCTTGAATTGAATCACGCCGTCCAGACGGTTACGGAATTCTGGCGAGAACGCTTTCTTCATCGCTTCCTGATTGTCATTACTGTTGTCCTGTTCCATGAAACCAATGCTGACACGGGAAATACTTTCCGCACCAATATTAGTCGTTAAAACCAGTACCACATTACGGAAATCGGACTTACGACCATTATTATCCGTTAATGAACCATGATCCATGATTTGTAATAACAGGTTGAATACATCTGGATGCGCTTTTTCAATCTCATCTAGAAGTAATACACAATGCGGATTTTTGTGAATCGCATCGGTCAGCAAACCACCTTGGTCAAAACCTACATAACCTGGAGGCGCACCGATCAGACGAGAGACTGCGTGACGTTCCATGTATTCGGACATGTCAAAACGTACCAGCTCTACACCCAGAATTTTCGCCAATTGCTTGGTGACTTCAGTTTTACCTACACCCGTTGGACCTGCGAATACAAAGCTACCCACTGGCTTATCAGGCGATTTCAGACCCGCACGTGACAGTTTGATCGCAGAAGCCAAAGCTTCAATTGCTTCATCCTGGCCGAAGACTACACGTTTCAGATCACGCTCAAGGTTCTCCAGTACAGACTTGTCATCTTTAGAAACCGTTTTCGGTGGAATACGGGCAATCTTGGACACAATGTCTTCGATGTTTTCAACTGTAATCATGCTGTCATCTTGCTCAGCTTTCAAACGGCGTTGTGCACCGGCCTCATCAATCACGTCAATCGCTTTATCTGGCAAGAAACGGTCATTAATAAATTTCGCTGACAGTTCAACCGCAGAAACCAGTGCCTGATCGTCATACTGCACATGGTGGAAATCTTCAAATTTAGATTTCAGGCCACGCAAGATATCAATTGTTTCTGTAATCGAAGGCTCATTCACATCAATTTTCTGGAAACGGCGTGATAAGGCATGATCTTTTTCGAAAACCTGACGGTATTCCTGGAATGTGGTTGAACCGATGCAACGCAAGGTACCATTTGCCAATGCAGGCTTAATCAGATTCGATGCATCCATGGTGCTGCCCATGCTTGAACCTGCACCGATGATCATATGAATTTCATCAATGAACAGTACTGCATCCGGTTTTTTCTTCAAGGCATTTAATAGTTGTTTTAAACGCTTTTCGAAATCACCACGGTATTTAGTTCCCGCCACCAGTGCTCCGATGTCTAGGCTATAGATTTCAGCATTTTCCAGTGGCTTAGGTGCCTTGCCATTCACAATTAACCAAGCCAGACCTTCAGCAATTGAAGTTTTACCTACACCTGGATCACCGACTAGCAATGGGTTGTTTTTGCGACGGCGGCAAAGAATTTGTGCTGCCCGCTCAATTTCTTTCTCACGGCCAATCAATGGATCTGTCTTGCCGCGTTGAGCTTCCAGATTCAAATTGGTCGTATACAGCTCTAGTGGGCCAGAATTATTGGAAGAAGCCGATTCACCATCTAACTCTTCAATTTCTTCTTCAGACTGTACTTCGTCTTTACGTGTACCATGAGAAAGGTACTGGGTTAAAGTCAGACGGTTAATCTGATGACGTTTAAGCAGATAAACCGCAAAAGAATCACGCTCAGAATACATCGCAACCAGAATATCGGCGCCTTCTACAGTACGATCACCGCCACTGGATTGAACATGGAAAATTGCACGTTGCAAAATCCGGTCAAAACTTTCTGTAGGATGAGGTGCCTGATCACTATTTTCACCGAGTTTAGGGGTATGTTGTTCTACGTACTCTTCTAATTCTTTACGCAAAACGATAATATCTGCACCACATGCTTTTAAGGCATTCACGGCAGAATCATTGTCGAGTAAAGCTAATAATAAATGTTCTACGGTCAGGAACTCATGTCTCTTTTGACGAGCCATGCTGACAGCCAAACGTAGTGATACTTCTAATTGACGACTGAGCATGCAACCCCCTTAATCTTTCGGCTCAATCTGGCAAAGTAAAGGATGACCTTGAGATCGAGCGTAATTATTGACTTGGTTCGCTTTGGTTTCCGCAATGTCTCGAGGATAGACCCCAGCTACACCTTTTCCTTCATAATGTACAGTTAGCATTACTTGTGTAGCTTGGTCAAGATTCATTGCAAAGTATTGTTGTAAAATTTCAATTACAAACTCCATGGGAGTGTAGTCGTCATTCAATAATACCACTGCATACATCGGTGGACGCTTCAGTTCAGGAGGTGCAGTCTGGACTGCAAGGTCAGCGTCATCATCGTGAAAAGGCTCGTCTGTTAAACGCGGGCTAATATGCCAATCAACCATGCCGGACTCGTAAAAAGAATTTTTGATCTCACTTAAACATTTTGGACGTTTATTGCTTGGCATACGATTTCTATTTCACACTTAATTTGCATTTGCTTCAGTTTTTGGAATCTCTGACAGGACTGTTGACTGGCTTTCAACAGCTTTCCCCTGATCCCAGCTAAAACGGCGAATCACAGGCTTAGCCCCTGAGAGGCGCACTTCAATAAATTCTGGTTTAAAACCTTTAGGCATGGTCCAGCGACCAGTCAAACGTTCGTAATTGTCAAAATTAAAGTTTTTATCTTCAAGCGGCACGACCAGAATTTCAGTACCCTTAATCAAGCGCAGTTCCACTGTACCAGAAGCACGATTTTTGCCCGGGCTGACCTGAACCAGATCAATCTGGTATTCGAAGGCATTATCAGGCAATGCCTTAATCCCCAGATGTTGAACTGTCAATGCTAAACCACCGCGTTGACGCAAGATCTCGCGGTAGATCGTACCAACGCTTTCAGCCTGCTCCTGGGCATCACGCGCCTTATTTGCAGCCAGATAAAGATCATTGGCATTACTAACGGCCAGATCACGTTCCTGAACCGCTGTATTCAGAGATTTATTCAGTGTTTCCAGACTAGTTTTCTGTTTTTGTACCACTTCAACCAGTTGTTCCGCATCCGCCTCAAAACCTACCGCAGTCAAACCTTGCCGATGCCCGACCGTATAGCCCAGCAAGCCACTACCCAGAATCAACACAGCAGCACCGATTACCAAAGGTGTATTGCCTTTCATCAATGGTTTCTTTGTAGAGGGTTCCTGGATCGTCATGTTTGACTCATTATTCGGCATTTTGATCTCTGTATACTTTGTTCAAGACACACATTTAAATCCAAATCTAAATGTGTGTGAAGTTCTAATACGTTTTTTATGGTAATAAACCAATATTATTCAAGCCTGCATTTTCTGCAAAGCCAAACATCAGGTTCATGTTCTGTACTGCCTGACCAGCTGCACCTTTGACTAGATTGTCCTGAGCCACCAGAATCACCAGCTTGGTTGGTTGTGGTTTGTATAGTGCAATACGCAACTGGTTAGCACCACGCACCGAACGGGTTTCTGGTGAACTGCCTGCTGGCATTACATCAACAAACTGTTCATTGGCATAGAACTGCTCGTACAGTGACTGCAAGTCAGCTGCCTGACCTGCTTCAGTCAAATCGATATAAATCGTTGATAACATCCCACGAATCATCGGCACTAGATGCGGCACAAACAGGATATGGTCAAACACGCCTTTTTGACCTGAAATGTTTTCTAATGCTTCTACGATTTCAGGATGGTGACGGTGGCCCGCAACGCCATAAGCCTTAAAGTTATCAGCATTTTCAGAATAGATCATGCCCAGGCTGGCTTTACGGCCCGCACCTGATACCCCAGATTTTGCATCGATAATAATGCTTTCTGGTTTTACCAAGGCCTCACTTGATTTTAATACTGGTGCCAGACCAAGCTGAACTGTCGTTGGATAACAGCCCGGATTACCAATCACACTCGCCTGTTTGATCTGGTCACGGTTAAGTTCAGACAGACCATAAACAGAATCTTTTAACACTTCTGGGCAAGCATGTTCCATGCCATACCATTTTTCGAACTGTTCCAGATTTTGCAAACGGAAATCCGCTGCAAGGTCAATTACCTTGGTATTAGCTGCAACAAGTTCCTCAGCATGTTTCATGGCAACCCCATGTGGTGTCGCGAAAAATACCACATCACATGATTTTAAAAGATCAAGGCTGAGGTCAGAAAACTGAAGATCCGTATGTCCACGCAGACTCGGGAACATATCGTCAACGCGACAGCCTGCTTCAGTACGTGATGTCAGTGCTTTAACTTCTACATTCGGATGTCGCAGTAATAGACGTAAAAGTTCAATGCCTGTATAACCTGTACCACCCACAATACCCACTGAAATCACGATGATTACCTCAAACTAGATGTTTCCTTTATGGGCTGTAGTATGACAGGAACTTGAGGTTTTCTAAACTGTTTCACTAGGGATTGATGGTTTTTTATTTACCCCTTTTATTTTGAGAGATTTTAAGAACTTTAAGAGAATTATGTCAATTGCTTAGGCTATTTAGAAGTAAATCAATACTATTTCAACTTCTCTATAGATCTTCTTAAGCTGTCCACCAATATGGCATCACAGTATTTTTCAGAATTTTGCGGTGAATTAAATAGTTTGGATCATGCTTTGCTACCTCTGCCCAAAATCGTGGACTATGGTCAAAATGCCGGGTATGGGCCAGTTCATGCACACATAAATAACGCACAATATTTTCAGGAAACAGAATGATGCCACTATTTAGCATGATGTCATGTTTGGCAGAACAACTACCCCATCGTGTTTTCGGTTGGCGAACATTACAAATGTTAAATGATAATCCTGTTTCTTGGCTTACTTTGTTCAGATAAACAGGCAACTGTTCTTTAGCATAGGTAATCACAAAAGCTTTTAAATAGGTTTCAGGATGACGGTCACTGATCGATAGCTGTAATAATTTAGCATCAAAAACAAAGTCTTGCTTTTGACTTTGATACACGATCTGGATTGGCTGAGCCTGATTGAAAAGCTGCAATTCTGCTGGTAAAGATCTATCAATACTTTGATTTTTTTCCTGCTGCAATTTCCATGTTTTCAGTAGCCAGCTTTCCGCTTGGTCAATAAAATTCTGAATCTGTTTTTTGCTACAAAATACAGGTGCGGTTAAACGGATTTGATCACCCTCTACACGCAGTCTGAGACGTGTTGAGCGAACATTTCGGGTGATTTGGATTTCGGGCAGGTCGTTTAGGGTCATTTTTTATATTTAATCGTTATTTTACTAATCCCCCTCGATCCCCCTTTAATAAAGGGGGAAGTTCAAACTTATAGAAGTTTCGAGGAGCTTTATCAAATTAAAGACTTTTCCCTCCTTTGAAAAAGGAGGGTCAGGGAGGATTTCTTAAATCGCTGTACGCTCTTCAATACCATTATTGGTCGCAACAATCGCAATATCCGCTTTATTGATCGCGAAAATACCGTTACATACGACGCCTGGAATGTCATTAATCGTTTTTTCCAGCTCAAGCGCATTCAGAATATTCAGGTTATGCACATCCAAAATAACATTTCCATTATCAGTCACTACACCTTCACGGTAAGCAGGATCACCACCTAATGCCACCAACTTACGTGCGACTGCTGAACGTGCCATTGGAATCACTTCAACAGGTAATGGGAAATCACGACCCAACTGCTCTACCCATTTCGAATCATCGACGATACATACGAATTTTTTCGCAATCGACGCCACGATTTTTTCACGTGTAAGCGCAGCACCACCACCTTTGATCATGTGCATATGACGGTCAATTTCATCAGCACCATCGACATAGGCATCTAAACCGCCCACGCTATTCATATCAACCACTTCAATGCCTAATTTTTTCAGACGCTGTGCAGTCGCTTCAGAACTTGCAACAGCAGCTTCCAATTGCAGTTCTGGTAAAAGGTCAATTAAAAAGTTAACGGTACTACCTGTACCTACGCCTAAAATGCCCCCTTTTGGTAAGTGTTTTAAAGCCGCTTTGGCTGCAGCTTGTTTTTTCTCATCTTGGGTTGCATATAGACTCATGACATCACTCAACTAATTTGGACTTTTGCAGTAATTTTAAACCGCAAAGCCGTGTGGTTTGTTACAATAGAGTCTTATTTTAAACTGTTAGATGGAAAATTAACATGCTGTCTCGTTTGGTTCGACAAATTTTACAAGCAACGGTCTACGATGTTGCAATCGAAACCCCACTCGAAGCAGCGCCACGAATTAGCGAACGCTTAAATAATAACATTCGCTTTAAACGTGAAGATTTACAACCGGTCTTTTCATTTAAACTACGCGGTGCCTATAACCGTATTAGTCAATTACCGAAATCACAACTCGAACGTGGCGTTATCACAGCTTCAGCAGGCAACCATGCACAAGGCGTGGCACTGTCAGGGAAAAAGCTGGGTATTCGCGCGATTATTGTGATGCCAAAGACCACGCCCGACATTAAAGTCCAAGCAGTAAAACGTTTAGGGGGTGAAGTAGTATTACATGGTGATTCATTTGACGTTGCCAATAAATATGCCATTCAACGTGCCGAAGAAGATGGCATGACCTTTATTCCACCTTATGACGATGAACTGGTGATGGCCGGTCAAGGCACCATTGCCAATGAAATTTTGCGTCAATGGCGTGATGTGGAATATGTCTTCGTTGCTGTTGGTGGTGGTGGCCTGATTGCCGGTGTTGCAGCGTACTTGGGAGATGTGGCTCCGCATGTCAAAGTGATTCCTGTGGAATATGAAGAATCCGCGTGCTTAAAAGCGGCCTTAGAAGCCAATGAACGTGTGATTCTTCCATCTGTCGGTTTATTTGCCGATGGTACTGCAGTGGCACAAATTGGTGAAAAACCTTTTGAGGTCATCCGCCTGCAAAAATCAGATAACTCTGGCCCAATCGTTGAACCAGAAGTCGTGCTGGTCAATACCGATGAAGTCTGTGCAGCAATTAAAGATACTTATGATGAATGCCGTAGCATCGTAGAACCGTCAGGTGCAATGGCATTGGCCGGTATCAAAAAATATGTAGCAGAACACGGCATTAAAGGCAAAAACATCGTATCGATTGTTTGCGGTGCGAACATGAACTTCGACCGTCTGCGCTATATTGCCGAACGTACAGAACTCGGCGAACGCAAAGAAGCTATCTTTGCCGTAACTATTCCAGAAGAAAAAGGTTCATTCCTGAAATTCTGCCGTGCACTACAAGGCCGTAATATCACAGAGTTTAACTACCGTTCAAGTGATGCTTCTGCAGCTCAGGTCTTTGTCGGTATCAGCCTGAAAAATGGTGAAAAAGAACGTCAGGAAATCTATGAAAACCTGAAATTCGACTACGATGTTGATGATCTGTCTGATGACGAAGTCGCAAAACTACATATCCGTTACCTGATTGGCGGTCATGCCGATATTGAAAATGAACGCCTGTTCCGCGTGGAATTCCCGGAACGTCCAGGTGCCCTGCTAATGTTCCTGGAACGTCTTGGCCCAACGCATAACATCACCCTGTTCCATTACCGTAACCACGGCGCTGCAGAAGGTCGCGTACTGGTCGGCCTAGAAGCAGAAGATGCACAGCAAAATCCAGATGGTTTGATTGAGACATTGGAAAGCATTACTTATCCATATGAAGAAATCACCAACAACCTAGGTTATCAGCGTTTCTTGAAATAATCAGTTTGATATAAACCGCCTTTCGAGGCGGTTTTTTTATGTCCAGCTAAAAAAATGTATGAAGTATTTATGTAAGGCCAGATAGCTGAAAACTATAAAAATCTTTAAGATACGTACTTAGACATGAACTGATTTGAAATAAAAAAGATTTAGGGAAATATGCATGGCATTATTTGCAGTCATTGGGCTGGGCAGCTTCGGTGCAACAGTGGCGACTCAACTGATCAGCCTGAAACATGATGTGATTGGAATCGATCTCGACAAAAAATATGTGGAAAATATTTCCGATCAGCTTACCCATGCGGTGATTGCCGATGCAACCGATGAGCATGTCCTGGATGAACTGGATATCCAGCGCTGTGAAGCAGTCGTAGTCGCGATTGGTGAAGATATTGAAGCCAGCATTCTGTGTGTACTACATCTAAAAAATATGGGTGTAAAAAAAATCTGGGCCAAAGCCAAATCCAAAGCCCATCATATGATTTTGACTCATCTGAATGTCGAAAAAATTATTCACCCAGAAGAAGATATGGGCGTCCGTGTGGCACAATCACTCAGCTACCCGATGGTTAGCCGTTATATGTCACTTGAAGATGATCATTATATTGTCAAAATCGAGATTCATGCCGATCATCATGACACTCCCTTACACCAGTTAATGAGTCAGGTTCCCGAAATTAAAGTTCTTTTACATAAACGCGGCACTGAAATACAACATATCGTGGATCTTGAGCTGCTACTTAAGGAAGGTGACATTCTGGTGGTCGAAGGATTACTAGAGCCTCTACGCCGTTTGTCCAAGCATTTTAAGGCCATATGAAAAGCTCAAATTTAAACCAGAACAGGATTGTCAATCTCAGTCCACCGAGTCTGCTGGCCTTAGGTTTTCTCGGACTGATTTTTATTGGTTCTTTATTACTGATGCTGCCCTTTGCGCATCAAACTGAAATCAGCTGGTTAGAAGCGATTTTTACAGCAACTTCTGCAGTGACAATTACCGGGCTATCTGTGGTCAATGTTGGTGAAGCTTATACACCCTTTGGGCAGGTCGTGATTATGTTCCTGCTGCAATGTGGTGGCCTCGGTTTTATGACCTTTGCCATACTCGCTTTTATGAGTCTGTCACCTAAACTTGGTTTAAGACAGCAAGTGATGGCACAGGAATCTATTGGCCAGACCAGTTTGAAGAAAGTCAGTTTTACCATTAAAGCGGTATTCCTATATTCCCTGTTTTTCGAAGCCATTGGCACCCTAATTTTAACCATGGCGTGGCTGGAAGATTATCCTTTTGGTGAAGCACTGTTTTATGCGGCTTTTTATAGTGTTTCTGCGTTTAATAATGGCGGATTTTCCCTTTTCCCCAATAGCTTGATGAGCTTTTCCGGCCAGTATTTCGTGACCTTTACGATCAGCATGCTGTATATCATTGGCGGGATCGGTTTTCTGGTTCTGATGGATGTAAAACAGAATAAAAGCTGGCGCAAGCTTAGCCCGAATAGCAAGCTGATTCTAACGACGATTATGGGCCTTAACCTGAGTGCTTTTATTGTACTCTGGCTATTAGAAGCCTCTAATCCACAGACTTTAGCGCTGATGAGTGTAGGTGATCAGGCACTCAATGCCTGGTTCCATGCCACTGTTCCCCGCTCTTCGGGTTTTTATAGTCTGCCCATGGACCAGATGAGCGATGCCTCAAGTCTAGTCACCATTTTTTTAATGTTTATTGGTGGCGGTTCCTTAAGTACGGCGGGCGGAATTAAAGTTGGTACGTTTATTATTGTGGTGATCAGCGTAATCAGTTTTCTACGCCGTGAAGATGAAATCCGCTTGTTCAATCATTCTATTTCTGAGAAAACTACTTTTAAAGCCTTAGCGGTTGTGTGTATTACTGCAGGTCTGGTCATGACCGGTTTTATGAGTTTACTCATTCTAGAACCCGATCATGATTTTTTAGATTTGCTGTTTGAGGCAGTTTCTGCCGCCTGTACAGTTGGATTAACACGTGGTGTCACTGGAGAATTGCAGCCAGCGAGTTTAATCATTCTGATGCTGATGATGTATGCTGGTCGTCTAGGACCTTTGACCCTTGCCTATTTAATTGCAACACCGAAGAAAAGCCGTCTTAAACATCCGCCTTCAGAAATTCAGATTGGTTAAGATTTAAATGAATAGGTATAAGCAAAAAAACCACGCCTAAGCGTGGTTTTTTACATGAAACAGATTAGTACCAATTCATTAAGGATACACCCAAGCCCACATAGGTCGCACGGTGATTATAATCAATCAGACTTTCACCATAACCATCAAAGAGCTGGAATTGGCCGCGTAGACGCCCACTGATCGGAAATGACCAGTCAAACTGTACCGCACCACGGTTATCATCACCACCTTTTAGCGTATGACGCAACATCAGGGAAAAATCGTGGGCATTATGACGATAAAACGCAGTTAAATCCCCACGCCCGATATAGTTTTTAATCTCGGGATTATTGTCATCAGCCCGGTCTTCTTCAATACGATACCAAGGGCGCAGCATCATGGCGAAGTTGTCTTTTTCAAAACCGAGATTCAGCATTACCCGGTTCCAGCTACGAGATAATGGATCCGAACGGCCATTAGACTGGTGATTAAGCGTCAATCCCAGCATACGCCAGTTTAAACCAAACAGATCATAATTAGTACGGAAGATCAGGCTTGCTTCAGGCTCATAATTGGTCTCACGAAATGGTCGGGACTCTTCCGAGTTATATACCTGCCAGCGTGAAGACTGGGTATAACCCAGCCAAAGATCACCGTTATCACCCAGAATATTTTCAACCGCCTTGGTTTTTAAAGATAACTGGAATTTCCCTTCAATCGAGGTCAAATTCTGGTCTTCTTCAACCGTGTTATTCGGGTTTTCACTTTGCGGAAACTCGTTTTTCTTGGAAGTCCAGAATCCTGGCATCAGATAAATCGGCTGATAGGAACGGATATTCCAGGTACCCAGTTTACTTTCTGGCGACAATTCCCAACGGCTATCCAGCAAGGATAAAGCCGGAGTCAGCTTTGATCCTTCAGAAGCATAGATATTGGAAACGGTCTGTTCAATTTTCGCTTTGAGGTTGTCGGGTTCGGGCGCAATTTCTATGGCTGCACGCCGTTCAGAAACAATATCAGGCTTACTATCGGCCGGTATTTTAAATACCGCATCATAACAGGCCAAGCGTTCTGAATTGGTTTCAACCGCAGAGCAAGCCTCAGCCGTTGCCGGCATCGGACTACTCGCTACAGTTTTATCTTCCGCATTAACTTGCGTCCCAACTGCACAGCCAAGCAAAACGCCTAGCTGCAAAGTTGAGCGCTTAATAGAATTAAGCGCCATCCTCTATCCTCATTGTTTTTATTTATTGAACTTGCTGAATTGTAAAGCCGAGTTGTTCTAAAGTTTCTCGTTTGGCAAATGGCGCAACCACCGCTTTTGAAGCTTGCTGTTCAACCAGATAAGTCTGTGCGACACGTTTCAAATCATCTAAAGTGACATGCAACAAACGTTCCCGAAGCTGTTTACGGAATGCTGGCGTACGTTGATGCAGGTAGGCATAACAGGCAGTAATCGCTTCACCTGCTGGTGACCCCGGTTTGTCCATACTGGCAATTAAACCCAAGATGGCTTCTTCCAGCTGATGCGGTTGTTGAGGTGCGTTAAGCAACCATTGGATACTTGCATCAAAGTCCTGGAAAGTCTCTGCTAAGCGTGGATCGCGATAACTATAGAAGCGGAAAGAACATGCATTTCCGTCATAGCTTGCGCCACCACCATAAGCACCGCCTTTTTCACGGATTGCGCTATGCAGATAACCATTACGCAAGTAGCCTGCCAATACCATCAAGGCAGCAGCATCAGGATGTGAAACTTCTACCGCAGGATAAGCTGCTGCACAGAACTGCACATTAGTCTGAATCAACCAGGCTTCATCATTGCTATGATTAACTTTTTCAACCTGAGTCAATTCTGCAGGTGCAGTATTCACTTCCAGTTTGTCCCACACGTTTTGAATTTCTTCAATCAGACGCTCAGACTGCTGTTCTTCACACACCAACAGGAATTGTTTTGGTGCTTGTAGCAAGACTGTATGAATGCGTTTTAATTCATCAATCATAGCATCATAAGCTGCTGTATCTTTTTCAGCCTGATTGACCAAGTTAATCAGCCAGTTCAAAGCACCCAGACCGGTATTATGATAATCACGCAAGGCTAGAGCGCTATGCTGACGTGATGCCACTTGCATCGCATAGCTATGACCCGAACCGGAAATACGTGATTGCCAGCGAGTTTTACGCTGTTGTAATAACTCAATAATACGGCCTTTTTCATCAAAGCGTAGCTGCTCAAAACCGATCTTTAACAGACGGATCGCATCCAGATGGCTAGCCAAAGATTTAGTCGTTAAAGTTAACCACGCACTGATCTTGTTTTTGTCATCCACTTTAGAACGCAATGAAGCGCCCATGCCCAGACCACCACTGACTGCTGTTTGCAGTTGCTGGAATTGCAGGTAATCATATTCACCCGCACCAACTTCACCCATTAAAATAGACAACAGGTTGAAATACGGTGATTGCACCACTTCATCTGGAATTTTCACCAACACCTGTTGGTAATAAATCCCATTGGTACCTGCATGATAAAGATTCAACGGCGTATCTACGCGGTTACAGATAATCTCACGCAACTGGCCTTGAACAATCTGCAATTCCGCAGGCACATCTTCCAGACCCACCTTAGGTAACAGATTCAAATCATCTGGAGTATCTTGGCGGATATTTAACGCTTCAGTTTGAGCATTGATCTCTGCTTTTTGCTCTTCAGTTAAAGCTTTACCAATTTCAGCCAGACGTGCTTTTTCTTCTTCCGCTTCTTTGGCAGATTTAGTTGCATCTGGAACTAAAGTCAGTTGAACACGGTGCGGATTATCCAGTAGATGCTCTTTAATCAGATTCGACAGCCACATTGGATCTTGCAACTCTTCTTTTACTGAAGCAATCGCAGAATCCACATCCCAGACTTCAACCGGATCACGATGGTGAATTGCACTGCTTAAACCGCTCAAGATCAGGCTTAGGCCATAAGGTGTACCATCACCATTGATTTCACGCTGATGCAATTCGATCTGATGCAGGATCGCATCTACTGCCTGTTGATCAACAGGTTTAGAGGCAACATCTTCCAGAACTTTGAAAACTCCGTTTTTGAATTCTTCAGCATGTTCCGGGTTTGAACCTTGAACCGCACAGTAGAAGGTCATTTCAAAGTTGGAATCATCTACGCCCATGAATGGACCAGTTGACTGTGCATAACCACAGGTTTCCAAGTAATGACGTAAGGGAGATGCTGAATCTTCCAGCAAAATCCCTTCTACGAGACGCAAGCCTAAACGTAACTTGATATCACTCGCTTCTGGCAATAACCATGACAATACGTGATAAGTCTTGTCCTTCAGATCTTCCCCATCAACTGCATAGGTTTCTGTCACATTGAGTGGCGCAGTTAAACGGGTTTCTGGTATTGAATAAAGTGTTTCACCTTTTTCAAATTTAGACAGCGCCAGATTTTCAAACTGTTCCTGTAACTCAGCAGCAGATTTATTACCAAAGGTCATAAATACAGCATTACTTGGGTGATAATGCGTTTTATAGAAGTTCACCAGCTCTTCATAAGTCAGGTCTGGAATATCTTTAGGATCGCCGCCTGAGTTGTAGTGATAAGTGGTGTCCGGGAATAAGTGATGCGCCAAAGTATGATAAAGCTGATCTGAAGGTGAGCTCATTGCCCCTTTCATTTCATTAAATACCACACCTTTATATACCGGTTCGCCATTTTCCAGTTCAATACGGATGCCTTCCTGAGCAAAATCCAACGGATTCAGGTTCGCAGCGAAAGCCGCATCCATATACACTTCTAATAAGTTCTGGAAGTCTTTATCATTTTGAGTTGCGAATGGATAAGCCGTCCAGTCTGCCGCTGTAAAGGCATTCATAAAAGTATTAAGCGAACGGCGAATCATCAAGAAGAACGGATCACGTACCGGGAATTTTTCTGAGCCGCACAGTGCGGTATGTTCCAGAATGTGCGCTTCACCTTTTGAATCCATTGGCTGGGTGCGAAACGCAACCAGAAAAACATTTTCATCGTGATTGGTCGCCAGATGATAATGGGTGGCGCCAGTCACTTTATGCTTATATTCAGACACTAAAATGTCTAAAGCTTCAACATGTTGTTGACGTACCAACTGAAACGCAGGATGTACAGTTTGAGAAATGGTTTCAGTGACATCTACAGTCATGCGATCTCCTAATGCTTAAATTAAAAAATTATTATTCGCATTATAGCTGTAGTTGTTTGAATTATTCACGTAGAAAACCGAGGATTTTGATCGAATTAAGTAAACCTGATCATCTGATTTTTAAATGATCAGGTTTGGCAATGATCTCTAGATCATATACTTGAAATAGTTATAACTCGGGTGGTTTTCAACAAAGACGTAGTTCTGTTTTTGATAGAAACTGGCGGCCAGTTTGGTATCGGTCTGTAAACAAAGTGCTGAATAAAATGGTCGTGCCAACTGCTCTAGATAAGCTAGAAGCTGCTTACCTACACCATGTTGACGATATTTTGGATGCACATAGAAGCGACGTACCCGGCCAATTCTTTCTTCAATGCCGTTATCGCCCCATTGCTGGTTTAAGCCGCCACAGGCAATCAGTTTATTGCCATCATAGGCACAGGCCAGAAATTCATTATTTTGACTGAAACAGTTTTTTCCAGTGCGGTATTCTTCAATTAACTTATCAATCAGGTCATAACCTTCTTTACGCGCCAGTGTCGCTAAAGTGTCAATCTGATCAGGGAGCTGCTCGGCTGTTACAATCTTAATATCCATATACCCACACTGTTTTAGATGATTGTTCAAATGTCGCACCAGTATAACTGCTTGGTACTCTAATCTTATAAATAAAATCCAACCTTTAAATCAATGGCTGCACTCGCTACCGTTTAAAAATAAATCAATTCTTAGACCAAAGATTCAAGCTGAATAAGTTACAGTATTTTTTAAAGTATTCTGAAAATGTTTCAGTGAACTACAGCAAACCCGAGCAATCGTGTAAACTTAGCACTTTCATTTTTAATGTGATATTTGGATATGTCTACTGTTGACCTTTTTGCGATTGGCAATGCGCTGATTGACCAGGAATTTAAAGTTTCTGATGAGTTTTTAACTGCACATCACTTGCAAAAAGGCACCATGCAACTTGCGGATGGTGAAGCTCAGGCTACTCTGTATCAAAACTTAAAAGCAACTCAAACTTATAAAGGTCAGGCTTCAGGCGGTTCAGCAGCCAATACTACAGTTGCATTTGCAGCTTTGGGCGGCTCTGCATTCTATGCCTGCCGTGTCGGTAATGATGATTTGGGTCATATCTATCTGCATGGCTTAAATGAAGCTGGCATTAAAACTACAACCCAATCGATTAGTGAAGGCGTAACAGGTACCTGTATGGTTCTGGTCAGCCCAGATTCTGAACGTACCATGCATACCTATTTAGGTATTACTGCTGAACTGACAGATGAACAGATTGATTTCCAGCCTTTAACAACCGCTAAATGGCTCTATATCGAAGGCTATCTATCCACTTCCGAAACAGCACGTCAGGCCGTAAAACAGGCGCGTGAAATTGCCAAAGCCAATAGGGTTAAAATCGCATTTACCCTTTCTGATCCTGCGATGGTGCAATATGCCCGTGCCGGTCTGGATGAAATGATTGCAGATGGCGTTGATCTCTTGTTCTGCAACCAGCAAGAAGCATTGATGTATACCGAAACAGATACCATCGAAGCAGCTCTGGCTAAACTCAAGGAATTAAGTCAATACGTTGTCATTACAATGTCAGCTGATGGTGCGCTTATTTCCAATAATGGTGAAACCTTTACTGTGCCGGGCCGTGCTGTAACTGCAGTGGATGCCAATGGGGCTGGCGATGCTTTCGCGGGTGCTTTTTTATATGCACTTAATGCGGGTCTTGGCTTAAAAACAGCAGCAGAACTGGCAATTTTGGTGTCTAGTCAAGTAGTAGCGCAATTTGGGCCACGACTGGCGGTTTCAGAATACACAGCATTATTAAAAGATGTTCTTAAGGAATGTGCTTAATGTTTAAAATTTGCATGACTGACGATATTCCAGAGCGTGAAGCACGCTCTTTTGAACTTCCGAATGGAGATACAATTTTTATTACCCAGCGTGATGGTTCGTTTTATGCTTACCAGAATATTTGTCCACATTTACAGGTAGAACTGGAATTTCTGGAAAACCAGTTTCTGGACCGTGATCAGGAATTTATTGAATGCTCTACTCATGGCGCGCTGTTCGTAGTCGAAAGCGGTGAATGTATTTCTGGACCTTGTCAAGGCCAATCACTTGAAAAAGTTGATATTACCGTGCATTCTGATGGCGGAATTTATCTTTCAGAATAATAGCTAAAACGGATTTTGCCATGCCTGAGTTTTTACTTGACTATAACCTGATGCCATTTCATCTCAGTTTATTGTTCATCATTCTGCTTGGCGTGGCAAAAACAGTTGCCTTCTATTTTAAGCTTAAACCCAGTCAACTCCTGGAACGCATTTCTCCATATGACTTTCAGAATGTTGAATGGCTAAATGTCAAATTTTCCAAAACCCTGATTGTTTTTTTCTTCCTGATGAATTTTAGCTTTTCCGGCTATTTTCTTCAGTTTCTGATCTATTCACAGGAATATCATTTCTTATCTGCCTATTACATCATTCTACCGGCATTGATCATTGCGATTTTCTTTACCGTATTTATGATTCATTGTCTGGATCAGGTTATTCCACCTAAATATAAAAAGAATGATGTAAACCTATTAGGCCGTTTAGCTACAATTTCAAGCGGTAATGCCCGTCCTGGCTTTTCTGCCCAAGCACGAGTTCGGGATGAGTATGGTCAGTTACACTATGTTCAGGTTGAACCTGAATTTGGCGAACTGGAATTTCAGTCTCAGATTATTTTAATCCGTCTTAGAAAATCGCATTATGTGGCCAAGAAGATCTGTAAATCCAACCGACTCTTTAGCTTGAATCTGGAAGAAGCTTAAAGAATTCAATAGAAAAAATCCCGGCTAAAAGTCGGGATTTTTTATTGGATAGATAGATTTATTTTTTAAACAAGCCTGAGACCATATTCAATACATTCTGAATATCATTATTGGCTTCCTGCTTGCTGGTTTGCTCACCTTGTGGTGTCAGTGAATCAATAATCTGCGGCAAGACCTGAGAAATGGCGCTATAGACATCCTGTTTAGGCACATGGGTCTGTTCTGCGACCTGTTCTACTTCCTGGTCATCAAACAGGTTTTGTACCTGCTGCGGATCGACATTGGCATTTTCACCCGGGCCAGTAGAGACCCAGTCATCAACCTGGCTATTTAAACCTTGTCCTTTGAGTTTATCCAATGCTCCTTGCAAACCGCCCTGTTTCTGAATCCAGGCCAAGACCAGAGGCAAGACAGCAATCAATAAAGTCTTTGTTGTTGAACTGCCACCCAGTCCAGAACTTGGTCGAGCGGAAGATTGGCTCCCACCGCCGAGCTGGCTGAGTACAGAACCCAAAATTGCACCTAGGCCATTTTGCTTGTTTTGCTGTTGTGAGTTTTGATGCTGCTGATTTGGGTTCTGGTTTTGCTGATTGGCATTATTGATATGACCCAATACTGATCCAAGAATATCTGCCAATCCCCCTTGCTGGGATGAACGCTGCTGGGATTGGGCTTGGTTATTTCCTAAAGCTTGCTTGGCCAGCATTTCCACAATACTACTAAGATTGGTCATAACTCATTCCTGTATACACCTTCTCTACAGAATAGAGTCTGGGCTCATATTTTCCATGCAGGATTTTGTTAATATTTGCAATACTGATATAAGTCCTTCCTAGCTTTCCAATTTTACCAGCGATATTTATCCCAGTTTTCAGGGTTAGCCCAGAATTTAGAGTTAAACCAGTCTGGCACATGTTTATAAGTCAAAATATTGAATTGCCAGAGTGCAAAATCTGCCTCATGAACTGTCTTGTCAATCAACTGGGTCAGACCTAAAGACCTGAGCAGTTTTTCATCCTGCAAGCGACTCACCACAACCAGACGTTTTGCAAATAAATCACGCATTTTAACCAGAATTTGACTCTTCTGCTGTTCTGACAATGCTAAGGTTTCAGGAGTGTCCAGCATCACTACTGCCAGGTCATAACGCTGTTGAAAAGGCAGATTTAGAACCTCAGATACGTTAAAATAGTGCCATTGAATAGATTGCTGAAACTGAGATTGGGTTAAATCCTGCCCGATACAAATAGCAGTATGAATTGGCTGTTCTTTGGCGAAATCGTCTAGCATTGAAGTGATGACATTCTGTTCAGCCATGACTGCATCCTTATGATTTAAGTGAGTAATTTTTTATGGAACTTCAGGGCATTTGCCATAAAATGCACGTCGGTCTTACAGACCTTAGTGTAACTGATCAAAATACCCAGCGGGCAAATGTTGAATACAAATTAATATTAGATGGATCAGAAATTAACCTTCCATTCCAGTTAGGTCAGGAAATCGAGATTGAATGGACTGGAAATATCTATTGTGTTTCTTGCGGCAAAAAAACTTCTAAATCATTCTCACAAGGCCACTGTTTTAAATGTTTTAAAACTAAAGCGTCATGTGATATGTGCATCATGAAACCAGAAACCTGCCATTATCATTTAGGTACTTGCCGGGAAGATGAGTTTGCACAGAATGTCTGCTTCCAGCCACATATTGTTTATCTGGCCAATTCTAGTGCATTGAAAGTCGGAATCACTCGTATTAATCAAATGCCGACTCGTTGGCTGGATCAGGGTGCAACTCAAGCCCTTCCTATCATGAAAGTGGGTTCTCGCCGTCTTTCCGGTAAACTGGAAGTGATGTTTGGTACTCAGGTCGCAGATAAAACCGACTGGCGTAAATTACTCAAAGGCGAAGCGGAACCTTTAAATCTGATTGAGGTTCGCGATCAACTGATTGAAGAATTTGCACCGAAAATCCAAACTATCCGTGAAGAGTTTAATCAGAATTTGCAGTTTAATGAGAATATTGAAGTTTTGGATAAGGAATTACCACGTGAGTTCATCTATCCGATAGAGCAATATCCAGAAAAAATCAAATCTCACAATTTAGATAAAACTCCAGTGATCCGAGGCAAACTACAAGGGATTAAAGGCCAATATCTGATTCTGGATACTGGTGTGATTAATATCCGTAAATATACAGGTTATGAGCTAATTTTTAGAGCGGAATAAAATGACCGGATTTCAGAAGAGAGTTATATGCTCTCTTCTTATTTTGGATATTATTTCTTACTTAAGAAAATAAAAAAACCAGCCCGTAGGCTGGTTTTTTAAAAGCGAATCTTATTTGATTTTTGCGTGAGATTTTAAGTAACGCGTATAATCATCAAATTCTTGTTGACCACGAAGCTGTTGATACAATTTCACCAGCTCACTACGTTGCTCTGCACTTAAAACATCGATCGGATTTTTCTTCACTTCAGAAACTGCCACAACCACCAATTCATTTGGCATATTTGCTGTCGTTACTGACCAGTGACCTGCTTTAGGCGCTGGTACGCTAAATGCTGCACGTTGTACATCACGCTTAAGCAGACCTTCTGCGCGTGTATAAATGCCTGCATCTTCAAATACCAGTTTACCTTTCGTAACTGATGCTGCAGGCTTGGTTTTAAACTCATTCAATGCAGTTTGAACTTCAGCTTTAGCCGCAGCAAATGCCTTATCTTGAATCAGTTTCGCTTTTACTGCTGGTTTAGCTTCTGCCAGTGTCTGCTCACCCGCTGCATGATAATTGCGAACTTTTACCCAAGCCACATCACCATTGGCTAACTGAATGCTTGAAGATGCATTACGGTCGCCATTTTTCACGTCATCGTTAAACAGTTTAACTTTGACAGCCGCATTACTTAGCAATGGATCACGTGTCGCAAGGGTCACACCATTTGCTTTCTGAACCTGAACGCCCTTCACTTCCTGAGCAACAACATCCAGCGAGTCCGCACTCACGACCATGTCATTCAGACTGTTTACCGTATCAGAGAATGCATTAGATTTTTTCGCTGCCAATACTTCTTCAGATAAACGTGCTTTTTGAGATTCAAACGATGGAACTGCTACATCAGGCAGTTGGACTGAAATAATATGGTAGCCATAATCCGTTTTAACAGGCGCTGAAACTTGACCAGATTTTAAAGATGCAACAGTCTGATCAAATGTAGTACCGAACACGCCTTTTTCATAGACAGCGATAGCACCACCTTTAGATTTAGATTCAGGATCTTCAGAGTATTGAGCTGCTGCTTGTGCAAAAGTGGTACCAGCTTTGATTTTAGCTGCAATTTCGTTTGCCAGTTTTTTGGCTTCAGCATCGCTACGGCTATCTGCAGTCACCAGAATATGTTTAACCTCTGGTTTCACATTCTGCTTCTGGTCAGCCACAAATTTATTATAAGCTTCCTGCAATTCTGCATCAGTGACCGCTACATTGGCAGTATCAATATTGCTCGGCTTGATCACCACATAATCCACATCAACGCTAGTCGGTTGCTTGAACTGGGATTTGTGCTTTTCATAATATGCTGCAATATCAGCTTCTGATACTTTTACTGCTTTTTTATAGCTGTCCAGATTCACGCTAGCGATATGAATATGACGCTGTTCAGTTTGCAGATCTGCAATTTGCTGCATTTCAACCGGACTGACCAATGGATAATCCATAAAAGTAGAAGACAGCATTTTCAGTGCATGGTCTTTACGTAAACTTTCTACTAAAGCATTGTTAGTCATGCCGATTGATTTCAGGTAATTTTCATATAAAGCATTAGAAAATTTGCCATTCTCCTGGAAAGAAGGCTGCTGAGAAATCATTTGTGCAATTTGCTGGTCACTCAGGCTAATCCCCAGTTTTTCAGCCTGTTGCAAAAGCAAGGTACGCGCAACCAGGGTATCCATCGCTTTTTGATCGATGAAGCTTTGATTTAATAAGGTTTCATCACCATTGGC
This sequence comes from Acinetobacter sp. YH12072, assembly GCF_013419565.1. Classification (NCBI taxonomy): domain Bacteria; kingdom Pseudomonadati; phylum Pseudomonadota; class Gammaproteobacteria; order Moraxellales; family Moraxellaceae; genus Acinetobacter; species Acinetobacter sp. YH12072. The sequence continues at coordinate 36,733 of NZ_VOZV01000009.1, forward strand.
ATAACTTAAGTATTGTTGTTTGAATGATTTTGTCAGTGACTCTAATTCTTGTTTAGAGATATCAGTTCCATTGACTGATTTTGCTGCATCAGAATTCCCGCCGCTAAAATATCCTTCAATACCTACAAGCGCTAAAGGGGTTAAAAACAGAACGAGCAAGACCTTGCCCAACCAACCCTTAATAACTTTACGAAAAGATTCCATAAGTATTCCAATATTTTATTTGCAGAGGATTTTAACCGAAAAAACCCATTGAATGAATGTGTTAATCAAAACAATTAAATCTATCAATAAAAAACGCGCCAAAGAAGGCGCGTTTTAGGATTGAAGCAGCTTAAGCAACAGCGTCTTTTAAGCCTTTACCTGCTTTGAAGCTAGGTACTTTGCTTGCTTTAATTTCAAGAGTAGCACCAGTTTGTGGATTACGGCCAGTACGTGCAGCACGCTCTTTAACGCCGAAAGTACCGAAGCCAACTAGAGTTACTGTATCACCCGCTTTTAAAGCTTCAGTAACAGAAGCAATTGTAGCATCTAAAGCTTTACCTGCGTCAGCCTTAGATAATCCCCCTTTCTCTGCAATTGCATCAATTAATTCTGATTTATTCATGAAAACTACGTCCTCTTAATATCGTTTATTTAAGGTCCAAGAATTTGTTTAAACTACCATAACGCCTTTATAGCAATGCTTTAGGTATAAACGCAATACTTATAAACCTCTTTTTTTTCAAAATATATGCGAAAAAAACATTGAATTATGAAGAAAATCATTTTGTGTGTATTTTTTCCGATAATTCTTTCTGTATTTTTTCTTGCTGCAAGGTCAATTCATCAACCTTGGCATGCAACTGAAGAATTAAACGCTCCAGATGTTGTACATCCTTCAGTGTGACTAATCCTATACGATTCAAGGAATGATGAACAGAGTTGTCGATCAGTTTTTCAACCTTATCTTTGGTATCTGTCACAGATTCGCGTGCTTTTTCGGAGACTTTTTCCACAGTTTGATCTGCAATATCGACTGTTTTGGATTCTAGCTCTTCTCCGACCTTGACCAGCGAGTCAAACAGTTTATTGCCTTCTTCCTCTGCCCGGGAAAATGCCCCAAGCCCAGCCAACCAGATCTGCTTGGTATATTTACGAAAGTCCAGCATTGAACGTCGCTCTGAAGCAGACTTTGACTTACTCTTCACTGGTTTTTCAATCAATTCCTGATCTGTATCTTGTGTCGTTTTTGTTTTATCCATGTACACGACTCCTGCTTATTTTCTATGCAAATATCATAAAATTATCTACAAAATCACCGCATAATAGCAAATTAAGGGCTTGATAGATTTGCTAAACTGTTCTACAAAGCACTTTATTTCAAGTCTAATTTGATTTAACCCTGAAATCTTTTACTCAGCAGGATGCTTTTTCATTTTAATTTTCAGGTAAGGATTGGTTTTATATATGAGTGAATCGCAACAAAGTCAAAATCAACCACATTTGTTGCTTACGATGACTTTAATCGTTTTAGAAACAATATTCACGTTCATTCTCAAACATGACCGTGTTGTTGCTCTTCAGGCGAAGAAGTTTGTAGATGAGAATATTACAATAAAAATCAATAGTTATATTCCATATTTTGATTTCTATGTTCAGTTTACCAAAGACGGGCTGTTATTTGACTATAAAGCACCAGGCAGAGTTATTGATCTGGATGTTCGCACTACTTTAATGGATCTGATTAAGATCTTTATCTTTGGCAATCGCAGAAGCATTCGTGCGATGCGTATTGATGGGAATCAGGTTTTAAAAGACGAGTTCCGTGATTTACTGACTTTATTTGCCTTACCTAAAGTCTTGTCTGACTGGAAGCACTGGTTATCTGAGCCTCCGGCAGATGAGACCGATATTGTTTCATCAAGAAAACGTATTGCGCCTTTATTAAAGAAAATTGAAGATCAGCGTTCTAAAATTAATAGCCTGCAAGTTGAAGTTAAACAGTATCGCAACCGCATTAAACGTATGGAACGCCGACAAAAGCGGATCAATATGGCCTTTAGTATAATCACAGTACTTTTGATTGCGTTATTAGTGTATAATTGGATCAACGCGTAATTCTTTCATTTTCAGAAAATTAAATACGCTCGCCATTCACAAAAATAACTTGACTAATTTAGTCGGGATTCATAAAATCTACACATCTAGTCTAACCATGTGTATCGAATCATGCGCCTAACCACTCGCGGTCGCTACGCAGTGACTGCTCTACTTGATTTAGCTTTGCAGCCATCTGAACAAACGATCACGCTTGCTGAAATTGCAGCACGTCAAACTATTTCTGTTGCCTATCTCGAGCAGTTATTTGCGAAACTAAAACGTTATGGTCTAGTTTCGAGTGTTCGCGGTGCCAATGGTGGATATCATTTAGCACGCAGCGCAGATGAAATTACTGTGTTAGCAATTATTGAAGCTGTAAACGAAACAGTCGATGCGACTCGCTGTGACCATAAAGGCAACTGCCAAAATGGCGCGATGTGCTTGACTCATGATTTATGGCAAGAACTCTCCCACCACATTGCCGATTATCTCGCAAAAATCACCCTTGCTGACCTTGTAGCCCGTGACAACGTTCAAACCGTGTCATTACGCCAAAATTCAGCAAACATTGATTCAGCCCTTTTATCGGTTACAGGTATTTGACATGAAACGTCCGATTTATCTTGACTATGCAGCAACAACTCCGGTAGATCCTCAAGTTGCAGAACGTATGATGGAATGCTTAACTTTCGAAGGCACCTTCGGTAATGCAGCATCTCGTTCACATGCTTATGGCTGGCAAGCGGAAGAAAAAGTTGAATACGCCCGTGAACAAGTGGCGAATTTAGTAAAAGCTGATCCGCGTGAAATCGTATGGACTTCAGGTGCAACTGAATCTGACAACCTTGCATTAAAAGGTGTGGCTCAATTCTATGCATCTAAAGGCAAACACATCATTACTTCTAAAATTGAACATAAAGCAATTTTGGATACATGTCGTGAGCTTGAGTCTGAAGGTTTTGAGATTACTTATCTTGAGCCGCAACCAAAAACTGGCTTAATTACTCCAGAAATGGTTGAAGCAGCGATTCGTCCAGACACCATTCTTGTTTCCCTGATGATGGTAAACAACGAAATCGGTACGACAACTGATGTTGCTGCGATTGGTGAAATCACCCGTGCGAAAAAGATTTTCTTCCACGTTGATGCTGCACAGGCTGCGGGTAAAGTTGAAATTGATCTTTCTCAGTTGAAAGTCGATTTGATGAGCTTCTCTGCACATAAAATCTATGGTCCTAAAGGTATTGGTGCCCTGTTCGTACGTCGTTCACCACGTGTACGTCTAAAAGCACAAATGCATGGTGGCGGTCATGAACGTGGTATGCGTTCAGGTACTCTTGCAACTCACCAGATCGTTGGTATGGGTGAAGCATTTGAACTTGCAGGCAAAAATTTACAGTCTGAACAAGCTCGTTTACGTGTACTTCGTGACAAGCTTTGGAATGGCTTACAAGGTCTTGAACAGGTATTCTTGAACGGTCACCCAACTCAAAACGTTGCAAACTACTTAAACGTAAGTTTCAACTTTGTTGAAGGTGAATCATTGATGATGGCACTGAAAGATGCAGCGGTATCTTCAGGTTCAGCATGTACATCTGCAACACTTGAACCATCTTATGTACTTCGTGCATTAGGTCTTTCTGATGAGCTTGCACACAGTTCGATCCGCTTCAGCTTTGGTAAGTACACCACTGAAGAAGATATCGATCACGTTTTAAATATCACTAAAGCTGCTGTTGAGAAATTACGTGAACTTTCTCCGCTTTGGGATATGTACAAAGAAGGTATCGACCTTTCTACAGTTGAATGGGCTGAGCACTAATTTTTGACTCTGAGATAGCTGTATTTACACTGCTATCTCATTGATAAAAAATTTTTAATCCCCATATTTATATTAAGGCTGACCCCGAGTTTTGGAGAAGCAACATGGCTTATAGCGAAAAAGTAATTGATCATTACGAAAACCCACGTAACGTTGGTGTTTTAGACAAAAATGCAGAAAACGTTGGTACTGGTATGGTCGGTGCACCTGCTTGTGGTGACGTAATGCGTTTACAGATCCAAGTAAATGATGAAGGCGTGATTGAAGAAGCACGTTTTAAAACTTATGGTTGCGGTTCTGCAATTGCATCAAGTTCATTAGTGACTGAATGGTTAAAAGGTAAAACCTTAGACCAAGCACAAGCGATCAAAAACATTGATATCGCAAATGAATTGGCTCTTCCACCAGTAAAAGTACACTGCTCTGTACTGGCTGAAGATGCAATTAAAGCGGCTGTTGAAGACTACCGTAACAAGAAGTCTAAAGTTTAATCATTCGTTTTTTGAAGAAAGATTCACGGAGTTTTCATGATCCACTTAACTGAAAATGCAGCAACTCATATCAGCAATTACCTCAAAAGTCGCGGTAAGGGTGAAGGCATTCGTGTTGGTGTGAAAACTTCAGGCTGTTCTGGTCTTGCTTATGTTCTTGAGTTTGTCGACGAAGTCGATACTCATGACCAGGTTTTTGAACAGTTTGGTGTTAAAGTTTTCGTAGATCCAAAAAGTCTGGTTTATCTCGAAGGTCTAGAAATGGACTACGTAAAAAACGGCTTGAACGAAGGCTTCGAATTTAACAATCCAAATAAAAAAGGCGAATGTGGTTGTGGTGAGTCATTCACTGTCTGATTGCAGCAATAATTCTCTTTTTTCAGCATTAAAACAGTGTGAAATACACTGTTTTAATTGCATTTAGGCAGTTATTTTAATTGTCATCAAGCTTAATCATTTTTGCATATTAATCGCGGACTCTATCTCCCATGAATCATTTTGAGTTGTTCAATCTTCCTGTAGCACTCGATATTGATTTAGCCACTTTAAAAGCAGAGTTTTTAAAGTTGCAGCAACAATATCACCCCGATAAAGCTGAAGATAAAGATCAGGCTTTGATTAAATCAAGCGAGATCAACCAGGCATTCAAGGCTTTGTCAGCGGTTGATAGCCGTGCAGCTTATTTACTGTCTTTAAAAAAACAGGACTATCATCTGGATCAGTCTATTAGCGATTTTGAATTTCTTCAGGATGCGCTGGAAATTCGCGAGCAATTAGATGAAGCCTCATCGGCTGAAGATCTTTCTTCTCTGAAAGTTGAAGTTCAGCAATGGATTGATGGTCTGGTTCGTGAGTTCAAAATTGACTATGAAGATGAAGACTGGGGTGAAGCTCGCGATACCGTGCGTAAACTGCGTTTCTTTGTTAAAGTCATGGCGGACATCGACAAAGCGGAAGACCGTTTCCTGGATGATGACAGCTTTGATCTTGATGATGAATTTTAATTTTTCTATTTAATTTTAACGTGCAAAGGATGTAACACTATGGCTCTCTTGCAGATTGCAGAACCAGGTCAATCAAGTGCACCACATGAACACCGCATTGCGATTGGTATCGATTTAGGCACCACCCACTCTTTGGTTGCCACGGTTCTTTCAGGTCAAGCCAAAGTACTCAAAGATGAACAAGGTCGTGTGTTACTTCCTTCTATCGTTCATTATGCAGCACAAAGCACTGAATATGGCGATGATGCCAAACCTTTTATTACCACCGATCCTAAAAATACGATTGTATCTGTAAAACGTTTTATGGGTCGCTCCCAAGCAGATATTAAATTCCAGCATCCTTATGCCTTGGTGGGCGAAGCGAATGAAATGCCGGCATTTGAAACTGCGCAAGGACGTAAAACGCCAGTTGAGATTTCTGCGGAAATTTTAAAGCAGCTTAAAGAACGTGCTGAAGCCAACTTAAAAAATGAGATTAATGGTGCCGTGATTACGGTTCCTGCATACTTTGATGAAGCACAACGCCAGGCAACACGTGATGCCGCGCAACTGGCCGGTTTAAACGTTCTGCGTTTATTGAATGAACCAACAGCTGCTGCGGTGGCTTATGGATTGGATCAGGAAACCAACTTGAGCACAGATCGCAACTATGTGATTTATGACTTGGGCGGCGGTACCTTTGACGTATCCATTCTGCGTTTCTCTCAAGGTGTGTTCGAAGTATTAGCGACTGGTGGCCATACTGCTCTAGGTGGTGACGATCTGGATCGTCTGATTTTAAAATGGGCTAAAAAACAGCTTAATATCGAAACCCTAGATGATGCTGAATATGCGCATTTCATTACTGCTGCGCGTAAAGCTAAAGAAGCATTATCTGATGCAGACTCAGTTGAATTAAAGCTGCTTGATCAAAGCCTGACTTTAGATCGCCCGACTTTTGAAGAAATCATCAAGGTTGCTTTGGATAAAACCATCAGCGTTTGTAAGCGTGTCATGCGTGATGCCAAGCTGGAACTTGATGATATTCAGAATGTGGTGCTTGTAGGTGGTTCTACCCGCTCGTACGCCGTGCAAAAAGCAGTACGTGATGTGTTTAACCAGGAACCACTTTGCACCATTAATCCGGATGAAGTGGTTGCGATTGGTGCTTCAATTACAGCGAATCAGCTCATTGGTAACAGCAAAGATGGATCATTATTATTAGATGTGACTCCACTTTCTCTTGGTCTGGAAACCATGGGCGGTCTGGTTGAACGTCTGATTTCACGCAATACTGCGATCCCAGTCGCACGTCGCCAAGAATTTACGACGTATCAGGATGGCCAAACCGCTATGCTGATTCATGTGGTACAAGGTGAACGTGATCTGGTAGAACATTGCCGTAGCTTAGGCCGTTTTGTCCTGCATGGTATTCCTCCAATGACTGCAGGTCAGGCACGTATTGAAGTAACTTTCCAAGTGGATGCAGATGGCTTGTTGACCGTTTCTGCTAAAGAAATGACTTCAGGTGTGACTGCACAAATCGATATCAAACCATCTTATGGCTTGTCGAGTGAAGATACTGAACGTCTGCTGTTAGAAGGTTATCAGTTTGCTGAAGAAGATAAGAATCTTCGTCATTTGCAGGAAACCAAGGTGGAAGCACAACGTGAAATTGAAGCACTGGTTCAGGCATTGAAAGTAGATGCTCAATTGATGAATGAACAGCAATTGGCAGAACTGACTGCTGCGCAAGCACGACTTGAGTCCGAGCTACAAAGTACAGATATCAAAGCCATTGAATCTGCAGTAGAACAGCTTAAAATACATAGTGATGCATTTGCTGCTCTGCGCATGAATCAACATATTGATGCTGCCCTTAAAGGCACTAAACTCGACGATTGGTCAAACTCAAACTAATTTAAGGTAAAGACTATGCCACGTATTAAAGTTCTTCCACATGCGCAAATTTGCCCTGAAGGCGCTGAGTTTGAAGTTGAACAAGATGCCAATCTATGTGAAAGCATGCTGAAAAACGGAATCAAGATTGAACATGCATGTGATATGTCATGTGCATGTACTACTTGCCACGTAATTGTCCGTCGCGGTTTCGACAGCCTTGAAGACATGAATGATGTCGAAGCTGACTTGCTCGATCGTGCTTGGGGTTTAGAACCCGACTCTCGTCTGTCTTGCCAAGTGAAGATTGTGGATGAAGATCTGGAAGTTGAAATTCCAAAATATACCATCAACCATGCTTCAGAAAATCACTAAGATTCTGCAATCAAAAAACCACGCTTAGGCGTGGTTTTTTTTATGGTCTTTATCATTTATTTAAATCATAAAAATTAGATGACTTTTGATCGTTCAGCTGCTCGAAATGCTTCTTCAGCAGACAAAGGTTCAATGACTTCATCTTCAAGTTTTAATTTCACAATTCCTTGAGAGTTGGTCAGTTGCTGTTGGGTTTGAATGCGTTTAATCATTTTCTCCAGCACATGCAGCAACTCTGGATAATCATAGTTTTGCACTTCATCCAGATTTAACAGTAAATGGAAACCTTTATATTCATAATCAAACCAGCGCTGATATTCAACTTTCTGGAAGGCATATTTTTCCATCACTTGCCAGGTGCGTACCGGCGCCTTAATCCCTTTCAGGAAAATTGGCTTTTTAGGTGCACATAGATAATCATTTTTGATCAGGTTATGGGTATCTTCAGAAATCAGGATTTCATCAACTTCCGCAGCACTTTGTAAGCGTGCAGCCAAATTAGCATCACGACCAACAATGGTATAGGCCATACGGTGATTGGCGCCATAGTTCCCCACGTGACAATAACCGGTCGAAATCCCCATACGGATATGTAATGGCGGATAACCCATTTTAATCCAGCGTTCGCGTAGTAATTTCATTTGCTGACGCATTGAAATCGCCATTTCCAGACAATTTTTAGCATCCTGCTCTACACCATCAGAGTGCGGATCGCCAAAGAAGATCAGGATGGCATCCCCCATGAACTTATCGACCGTTGCTTCATATTTCTTGGCGATTTCAGTCATATGGCTTAAGTAGTCATTCAACAGGAAAGCCAAATCATCCGGAATCAGAGTTTCAGAAAGCTCTGTAAATCCCTGAATATCCGAAAAGAAAATCGTGAGTTTTTTACGTTTGTATTCGATCTTAGCTTCAGACTCGCCTTTCATGATGGATTGCCATAACTGCACTGGCGCATAACGGCTGAGCTGGTTAGCAAATTCCATATAACGGTTCATCTGGTCAAAATAATGATTTTTCTTTTGGGTCATATATTGCATACGACCGCTTTGATAGAAATTTCCGACACCAAAATAAGTAATCAAACAGATGAAACCTAGTACGGTGAGTTCGGTACTGGTGGGACTGAAATAGCTGGTAAACCCAAAAATGCCAATGGTAGACAGATAAAAGATCATGGTGCCAATCAGGCCAGCCAGTGACACCATCATGAACGAAATCTTGTTATTAATGGCGGTATATAGCAATGTGACCACTGCCAGTAGAGACAACACCAGATCCAGATGCACAGCTGCAAGTACAACCGATACGATAATCACATCTAGAACAAAGAAGAAATTACGTTTTAAATTATAGTCGTATTTATAAATCATCCACCGGGATAATTTCGGTGTGATCACCAAAACCAGTGCCAGAAATAACGGAACAAAAATCTGGTAATTGGTGTCCGGTTCCGTGTAGTGATAGACGATCAGAACCAGAGACAGCATGATATATCCCATCATCCGATGGAAATATTCAAACTGTTTTGGTTCCTGATGAATCCAGTCGTCTAATTGCACTCAATTACTCTCTTAAAGTCCAAAATCCTGAATGGACCATAAAATGTATGTCAACGCTTAGTCCATACGCCAGTCAAATGGCATATCCCCTTGACCGCGTAAAGCCAGCATCAAGGTTTGACGCATATGTGCCAATACTTCACTGCTATAAGGAACTGCTGGAGTGCCCCATACCGGCTTAGGCCATGCCACATCATTTTGATAACGAACCACATGATGAAAATGCAGTTGCGGCACCATATTGCCCAAAGCTGCGACATTCATTTTGTCGGCACGGAATACACGCGCTAACTGGCTCGATAACCAGCTTGATTCACGTAAGAACTGCTCTTGGTCAGCTTGGCTCAATTCATATAATTCGGTAATGCCTGGTACACGCGGAACCAGAATCAACCACGGAAATTGCATATCATTCATCAAACGACATGTTGATAAAGGAAAGTCGCCTACAAAAAACGTATCTTGAGCAAGTTGTGGATGCAAACTAAACATATCTTTATAAATGATGCAAAATTAGAATGATGGCTAATACTACCATATACAATTGCGACTGAGTATTGTAAGCGGGCGCTTTAGGGCAATTTTGTATGAATTGTGAAGGACAAAACGGCAAACTATTAGCTTAAATAATTTCATATGAAAACAAGCTGATATTCACACTATATTTATAAAAATGAAATATAGCGTGAATATTCATATTCCATGAAATCTAAAAATATTAATTTAGCTCTTTTAATAGGCTATCCAGTAAATCGCTGATGAACTGGATTCGTTTTTGATAATCTTCCAGCATCACCATCACTTTTAATCGCTGGCCGCCTTCCATCCTGAAATATGTCGGATGTTTCTGCATCATCTGGATAATACTCATAGCCTGAACTGGCGTATCTGGTGCAAATTCGATATGGCCACCCTGCCCACCAATGTCAATTTTGGTAATGCCCAGCTGCTCAGCTTTAAGACGTAGCTGATGCACAGCAAATAACTGTTTCACCGGTTGCGGCGGAATGCCAAAACGGTCAATCAGTTCCATACGGATATTATCGAGTTTTTCCTGAGTATCGGTATTACTGATGCGTTTATAGAACAGCAAGCGCTGATGTACATCACCCAGATAATCGTCCGGAATCAAGGCTGGCATATGCAGGTTGATTTCCGCAGTTAAAGACAATGGCGCATCAAAATTCGGCGTTTTACCTTTTTGAATCGCTTTAGTCGCCTTTTCCAGCATTTCCATATACAGGCTATAACCGATCGCCTGCATCGAACCACTTTGCTGCTCGCCTAAAAGTTCACCTGCACCGCGAATTTCCAGATCTTCAGTGGCGAGCATAAAGCCTGCGCCCAGCGTAGAGGCACGCTGAATCGCTTCCAGCCGTTTTTCTGCATCGCCTTTCAAGGCTTTTAAGGATGGCACTAACAGATAGGCATAGGCCTGGTGATGCGAACGCCCAACCCGGCCACGCAACTGGTGTAACTGTGCAAGACCGAGCTTGTCTGCACGCTCAATAATAATGGTATTGGCATTCGGCACATCAATCCCGGTCTCGATAATAGTCGAGCACACCAAAACATTGTATTCCTTGTGATAGAACTGCTGCATCACCTGCTCAAGCTCACGTTCTCGCATCTGACCATGTGCCACAATGACACGCGCTTCAGGCACCAGATTCCGGATATTTTCTGCAGCACGGTCAATGGTATCGACTTCATTATGCAGGAAATAGACCTGACCACCACGCAGTAATTCACGCAGAATCGCCTCTCGAATGGTGTCGCTGGTATGTTCCTGCACAAAAGTTTTTACAGCCAGACGGCGTGCTGGTGGAGTCGCGATAATCGACAGATCACGCATTCCGCTAAAGGCCATATTCAAGGTACGTGGAATTGGTGTTGCGGTAAGAGTCAGCATATCCACATCGGCACGCAAGGCCTTAATACGTTCTTTATCACGCACCCCGAAACGATGTTCTTCATCAACAATCATCAGCCCCAGATTATGGAACTGGACATTTTCCTGTAAAAGCTTATGGGTGCCGATGACAATATCGACTTTGCCATCTGCTAGGTCTTCAATCGTTTTGGTATGCGCTTTAGAAGAACCGAAACGGGAAAGCACTTCAATGCGTACTGGCCAATCCGCAAAACGGTCTTTAAAAGATTCATAATGCTGCTGTGCCAGCAAAGTAGTGGGTACTAATACCGCAACCTGGCGATTATTTTGTACCGCGACAAAGGCTGCCCGCATGGCGACTTCAGTCTTACCAAAGCCAACATCACCACAGACCAGTCGGTCCATTGGTTTGGCCAGTTGCATATCATATAGCGTGGCTTCAATCGCATTGGCCTGATCTGGTGTTTCTTCATAGGCAAAGCCGCTAGCAAACTGCATATACAGACTTTGATCAACCTCAAAACTGATGCCCGGCTTAGAAGAACGACGTGCCTGAATATGTAATAACTCGGCTGCGACATCATGAATCTGTTCCAAAGCCTTACGTTTGGCTTTATTCCAAGCATCTGTACCCAGTTTATGTAAAGGTGCCAGATCTGGATCGCCACCACTATAGCGGCTGATCAGATGCAGGTTAGTCACCGGCACATAGACTTTGGCACCTTCAGCATAGTCCAGTTGCAGAAATTCATGGTCCTGATCATCGATACTTAAAGTAATTAAGCCTGCATAACGTCCGACACCATAATCAATGTGTACCACTGGTGCACCAATGCTTAGCTCGGTCAGACTGCGGATCAGGAATTCTTCTGATACTTCCTGCTGACGCTTGCGACGACGTTGGACCACACGATGTTCGTAAAGCTGATTTTCCGAGATCACACTGATCCGATTTGTCAGAACAAGACCACGTTCCAATGGTGCACTGGTAATCGCAATCGCATGCAGAGAATCGACAAAAGCATCAAAGTTTTCTACGGTCGGAATATCGCCCAGACTTGGGCGCAGCGCATCTTTTAAGGTTTCACGACGACCGGCACTTTCAGCAACCAGTAAAACCGGATGATCGGCCGCATCAATATATTTTTTGACTTCGGTAAAGGGCTTTTCACGTTTTGGATCAACAGGCAAGCGTGGTGGTAACTGGGTATCCAGATTAATCACGCCGGCTTTCTCATCAAAAGCTTCTTGTGCCGCAATGATGCGACTAAACTGATTTAGCTGTTCTAAAAGCTGATTGGTCGGACAGAACAGTGCTTCAGGCGGCAGAATCGGCTGATCAATATTATGGCGGCGATCTTCATAACGGCGAGTTACGTCCTGCCAGAACTGTTCTAAACTCTGCTCCAACGCCTTATCTGTAATGACAATGCCATTCTTTGGTAAGTATGAAATTAAGGTACTTTGCCCTTGCATCGCTTCATGACTAAAGAATAAAGGCAGGTAGAACTCAATTCCCGGTGAAGCAATGCCATCCATTACATCCTGATAAATTGGATTTTTCTTTGGATTAGCTGTGGGGAAAAATTCTGCATAACGGTCACGGAAAGTAGCACGACCCTCCTTCAGTGGAAATTCTTGTGCAGGTAATACGGTAAATTGTTCTAGAGTTTGCGTAGTACGTTGCGTTTCCGGATCAAAAAATTTCAGGGTTTCAATTTCATCATCGAACAGGTCAATCCGGATCGGTGCATCTTGACCTGAAGCATATATATCGATAATGCTACCGCGAACTGCAAATTCGCCATGGTCATAAACGGTATCGACCAGATGATAACCAGCCTGAATCAGTTTTTTCTTTTGCTGTTCCAGATCCAGCTTTTGCCCGACTCGAATATCGAAGTGTTCACCCAGCACCCATGAAGTAGGTGCAACACGCTGTGCCAATGTAGAAGCTGCCAGCAACAATACGCCGCTTTGGGGCATATTAGATAAAATTGCCAGACGTTCAGAGACGATATCCTGATGCGGTGACAGACGGTCATAAGGCAAAATTTCCCAGTCTGGAAATATGGTCGGTTTAATCCCATAAAATTCCAGTTCACTTTCCAGTTGACCCAAATGCTGGTTATTACGCGCAACAATGACAAATAGGCGCGATTGCTGCTGCTTGATAATTTCTTTCAGCAATAATGCAGTAGACGAGCCTTGCAGATTGCCTAACCAGCGTTTCTCGCCTGCCTTGAGCTTGGGTAAATTAAGTTGGGAAATTTCTTGTTGGAACATGTATATAGCTTTAAAGTCTAAACAACATGAAGCTTATACTATCACGATGATCTGGTGCTATTTCGTTATTTTTATGCAGTCGTTACAGATTGACTGCATAGGATAAAATCAGCCTATGATTCAGTTATTTTTTATCACGTAAAAAGTTACGATAATAGTCATTCAACTTTTTCACAATTGCTTTGAATTGCAGCAGGTTTTCTTCAGTATTTCCTAATCTTGCATTAAAACGCTGATTGGCAATTTCCAGATCAATTTTTTCATTAATGATCATTGCAGTTGAATATAGCGCTTTTAAATCATCAAAAGTTTTCATGCGTCGGTTAGACAAATATTCCAGCCGCTCGCCCAGCTCCTCATTTAAATTAATCCCATCCACAATATAGCCGATCCCTTCTACATATTGGATATGATTCTCTTCCAGAAAAATCTGAGCCGGATCAGGTTTATTTGATTTAAATAAGTTGCTGATTTTATCAAACATGCTATGCACTCAATTCATTGTGTCATCGATATAGTCTAGATGAAAATGCCCCAAACCCACAGACGGGATTTGAGGCAAATGGTTAAAATCAGCACGAATCTATATTCGGCTCATCCTTAAACTTTCAGGATACCTGTTCCCATTGATTCATCATTGGGACTTCTGAAACCAGATTTTCAAAGGCAAAAATTTCATCCAGCTGAATTTCACTTAACAAACCCAGTTCCAGCACCACTTCGGGTACAGTTTTATTTTCACGAATACATTGCTTGCCAATTTCATCACAAGTGGCATGACCTAAAAGTGGTTCCAGTAAGGTGATAATCCCGATACTGCGCATCACTGCATTTAAACAGTTCTGTTCATTGGCCTGAATCCCGGCAATACATTTTTGTTGTAGGGTCTGCATACCTTGAGTTAATAATTGGATGGATTCATTTAAGGATACTGCAATGACCGGCTCCATAACATTAAGCTGTAATTGCCCTGCTTCTGCTGCCATTGTCACAGTCAGGTCATTACCAATCACACGAAATGCAATCTGATTGACTACTTCTGGAATAACCGGATTGACCTTAGCTGGCATGATAGAAGAACCCGCCTGTAATTCTGGCAAACGGATTTCCGCTAGACCGGTACGCGGGCCAGAACTTAAAAGACGCAAGTCATTACAGATTTTGGACAACTTAACAGCCAGACGTTTCAGACTACTGGACAGAATAATAAACACGCCACAATCGCTGGTCGCTTCGACATAATCTTCCGCGCCTTTTAAAGGTAGGCCAGTAATTTTCGCTAAAGTGTGTACTGCATGTTTGGCATAACCATCTGGAGTATTCACGCCGGTTCCAATGGCGGTCGCACCTAAATTCACTTCCAGCAATAACTGACGCATTTGCTCAATCAGCTTCAGGTCTTCCTTTAATAGAGTCGCGAAAGCACGGAATTCCTGTTCCAGTGTCATTGGAACTGCATCCTGTAACTGGGTACGCCCCATCTTGATCACAAACTGAAACTCTGATGCCTTGCTATATAAAGTATCAATCAACGATTTTTGTACATGAAGCAGTTCATCCAGACGTGTATAAGTCGCTAGACGTAGTGCCGTGGGATAGACATCATTAGTCGATTGCGAAGTATTCACATGATCATTTGGATGCAGGATATGGTAATCGCCTTTACGATGCCCGAGTAATTCTAGCGCCCGATTTGCAATAACCTCATTCGCATTCATATTAATAGAAGTACCGGCTCCACCCTGATAAGGATCAAGCGGAAATGCCTCCTGCCAGTCCTGAGGTTGATGAATCAATTCATCACAGGCTTGTTGAATAGCAGTACTTTGTTGTTCTGATATTTTCTGAAAATGTAAATTCGTTTGTGCTGCTGCTTTTTTAACTTGCGCCAATGCGCGAATAAAGTGTGCTTGCTGACCTACTGCCAGACCTGAGATCTGAAAATTCTCAATCGCACGCAAGGTATGAATACCATAATAGCTGTGCTGGGGAATTTGTTTTTTCCCCAATAAATCCTGTTCAATTCGACTTGATTCTATTTGCAACATATTGTCCATGTCATATTACTCTTAGCAATGATGCACCATTCAGAATGGCATTCATTCACTATGAAGAGAGGCCCTAAAAACAAATAGAAGTGATTTAAGCAGGATTTGAAACAAAATATGTCTAATTCGAGATTGTTGTTATTTTTGTAAAATTGTGTAATTAAAATACAAAAGTTCAATGAATTTAACTGTTTATTAAAATTACCTATTTTTTTTCAAAACCGTGTGTAACTTTGCATTTTACAACCCTCTACTAATTCTGCATTTTTATGAGAAAATTCTTAATTTACACAAAATATACATAAAAGCTGATCAAATGTTACAGAGTGTAATTTTTAAACCGTGTTTGAATCACTGCCCTGTAAACGCAGTTCAAAAAATCATCCCGGATGATGATGTTCAAAATTTAAGGATACTCTGCCTATGAGCTCGCTTAACCCAACACTGATTACTTTTATGTTTTATATCGTCGCCATGATTGGGATCGGTTTATATGCCTATCGTGCGACGTCCAATTTTGATGAATATATTCTGGGTGGGCGAAGTCTGGGCAGTGTAGTGACTGCGCTTTCCGCAGGTGCATCCGACATGAGTGGCTGGCTGCTGATGGGCTTACCCGGAGCCATCTATTTTTCCGGTCTGTCAGAAGTCTGGATTGCGATTGGCCTGATTATTGGCGCCTGGCTGAACTGGTTACTGGTAGCTGGCCGTCTGCGTGCCCATACTGAATTTCAGAACAATGCTCTGACCCTGCCTGATTATTTCACCAGCCGTTTTGCGGATAAGAAACGAATCTTACGCTTACTATCAGCCATTGTGATTCTGGTGTTCTTTGCAATTTACTGTGCTTCCGGCATGGTCGCAGGTGCGCGTCTGTTCGAAAGCCTGTTTGGCTGGGATTACACGACAGCACTTTGGCTCGGTGCAGTGGCCACGATTCTGTATGTGTGTATTGGCGGCTTCCTGGCAATCAGTTGGACCGATACCTTTCAGGCTGGCTTAATGATCTTTGCGTTGCTTATTACACCCATCATTACCTATCTGGCATTGGGTGATAACGCTCAACAGGTGGGCACCCTACTGGAAACTGCCCGTCCACATGCATCCAATATGCTGGAAGGCCTAAGTTTTGTCGCGATTATTTCTAGCTTGGCTTGGGGCTTAGGCTATTTTGGTCAGCCACATATTCTGGTGCGCTTTATGGCGGCAGATTCGGTCAAAACTATTCCTAATGCACGCCGGATCGGCATGACCTGGATGATTCTGTGTCTGGTGGGTGCAATGTCGGCGGGCTATATCGGGATTGCTTATTTTGCAGCAAATCCTGACCTTCCTGCTGCTGCAATCGTCAACCAGAATCCTGAAACCGTGTTTATGGAATTGACCAAAATCCTGTTTAACCCTTGGATTGCAGGCATCATATTAGCGGCAATTCTGGCTGCGATTATGAGTACATTGAGCTGTCAGTTACTGGTTTGCTCGACCACCCTGACTGAAGATTTATATAAGGGTTTCCTACGTAAAAATGCTTCGCAAAAAGAACTGATCTGGGTCGGTCGTGGCATGGTGATTGTGATTGCCTTGATTGCAATTTCATTGGCCATCAATCCAAACAGTAAAGTTCTGGGTCTGGTGGCTTATGCCTGGGCTGGCTTTGGCGCTGCCTTTGGTCCTTTGATCATTTTCTCACTGTTCTGGAAACGTATGACCCTCAACGGCGCCATTGTCGGAATGGTTGTCGGTGCTGTAACCGTAATTGCTTGGAAAAATTATATGGGTGATACCGGTCTGTACGAGATTATCCCGGGCTTTATTCTGGCAGTGCTGAGCATTGTAATTGTGAGTCTGTTGGATAAAGCGCCAAGTCACGATGTCGTCAATCGTTTTGAACTGGCAAAAACCGAATATCAGAAAGAAATGGCTGAAATGAATAAATAATTTTTCTATTTCAAATTAAAAAGGGACTTTATGTCCCTTTTATTTCGTCTGAATTTATACCTTAGCTTTAGCCGGCATTTTCAGCTTGATCTGCTGGGTTTCCTTGATCACTTCCATGACTGGATAACTACGGGTTTCTTTTACCCCCGGTAATTGCCACAAAATATCACCGGAGATTTTGCGGAATTCATCCATATTGGCACAGCGAATTTTCACCACAAAATCAAAGCCTCCACTAATCATATGACATTCCACAATATCCGGAATATGCTGCACGGCTTCGGAAAATTCTTCCAACACATTCGGTGTGGTTTTATCCAGCAGAATTTCGACAAAGACCACAAAACCGTTATTCAGCATAATTGGATTAAGTCGCGCTTCATAACCGAGAATAAATCCCTCCTTAGTCAGTTTTTGCGCACGCGCCAGTACCGCAGTTGGTGAAAGATTCACCATCTCTGCCAGTTTAATATTGGAAATTTTCGATTCAGACTGCAGCAAATCAAGGATGCGAATATCTATTCGGTCAAGGCTTAAATATGGGCTATTCATTAGAATTATTCTCTAAAAATGATACAAACTATAGTGAGATATTCGTCAATTATTTTGGGATTATAGATTAAAACTCATTCAACTCAAAGAACCGATTGACGCAGTACAGGAAGTCACTATGTCCACCACAATACGCCCGAATTCGCACTCGAATGCAGTGAAGCAATCGAATTACATTGCTGAATTTAAGGATAAAAACCAATATGAACAGCGCATCAATACCGCATGGCGACGTGCCGAGTCCGAGTGCATGGAAACGCTGCTGGAACATAGTGAAATTTCTTCAGAACTGACAGATAAAATTCAGTGCCTGGCTTTTGATCTGGCACATTCCCTACGCGAGCGTAAAGGCTCTGGTGGTAAAGCCGGTATCGTACAAGGATTGCTTCAGGAATTTTCGCTCTCTTCTCAGGAAGGGATTGCCTTGATGTGTCTGGCAGAAGCCTTACTGCGTATTCCAGATACAGCAACCCGTGACCTGCTGATCCGCGACAAGATCAATCAGGGCAACTGGAAAGAACATCTCGGCCAAAGCCAACTGATGTTCGTGAATGCTGCAGCCTGGGGTTTGATGCTCACTGGAAAGCTGATGGAAACACCACAGCAGAAAAGCTTGTCGAGTTTATTAACCGGTCTTTTGGCACGTAGTGGCCGTGGCATTATCCGTAAAGCAGTTGATGTCGCGATGCGCATGATGGGTGAGCAGTTTGTCACTGGCGAAACCATTGATGAAGCCCTGAAAAATGCAGAACGACTAGAAGATAAAGGTTTCCAATATTCTTATGACATGCTTGGTGAAGCAGCGCTGACCGATCCAGATGCGGAGCGTTATTATCAGGACTATCAAGACGCCATTCATGCTATCGGCAAGGCATCAACAGATAAGGATGTTTATAACGGTCCCGGTATTTCCATCAAACTGTCTGCACTGCATCCACGTTATCAGCGCTCGCAAATGGACCGCGTCAATGATGAACTGTATAGCAAAGTTCTGAATCTGGCAGTTCTGGCGAAAAACTATAATATCGGCCTGAATATTGATGCCGAAGAAACTGAGCGTCTGGAAATTTCCTTAGAGCTTTTAGAACGTCTTTGTTTTGAACCTGAACTCAATAACTGGAAAGGCATTGGTTTTGTGATTCAGGCCTACCAGAAACGCTGCTTCTATGTCGTGGATTACATCATTGATCTGGCTAAACGCAGCCAGAAACGCCTGATGATTCGTCTGGTGAAAGGTGCGTATTGGGATAGCGAGATCAAGAAAGCCCAGATCGAAGGTATGTCGGATTATCCGGTGTTTACCCGTAAAGTACATACTGACCTATCCTATATTGCCTGCGCACGTAAACTGCTAGCAGAACCGGACTATATTTACCCGCAATTTGCGACACATAATGCGCAGACCGTTGCCACGATTTATCAGCTCGCTAATCCAGAACGTTATTATGCTGGTCAATATGAATTCCAGTGTCTGCATGGCATGGGTGAACCACTATACGAAAATGTGGTGGGTGACAAAGCTGCTGGAAAACTCGGTGTTCCATGCCGGATCTATGCCCCAGTCGGCAACCATGAAACCCTACTGGCCTATCTGGTGCGTCGACTACTGGAAAATGGCGCGAATACCTCTTTCGTGAATCGCATTGCCGACAAGAATTTAAAAGTCGAAGACCTGATTGAGAATCCGCGTCAAACCATTTTAAAAGCAGCTCAACAGGAAAATGCCTTAGGTGCTAAACATCCGCAAATCCCTTATCCAAAAGATTTATATGGTACTTTACGATCAAATTCGTCTGGTTTGGATCTGGCCAATGACGCAGACCTGCAAGCCTTAAATGAAGTTGCAACTGACTTGGCGAATAGCCAATTCCAGGCTGCTGCAATGGGTACTGCTTTCTCAGAAATCGATAGTAGTCATCCAGTACAGATTATCAATCCAGCACAGCATCAGGACGTTGTTGGTACTGTCTATGAAGCCACCACTGAACAGACAGAAATTGCCCTGACTCAGGCAGTGAATGCACAAAGTTTTTGGAGTAATCTGCCGAAGGATGAACGTGCAGCCTGTCTCAATAAAGCCGCTGACCTGATGCAGGAACGTCTGTTACCACTGATGGTTCTACTGTCTCGTGAAGCCGGTAAAACTTATACCAATGCAATTTCTGAAGTCCGTGAAGCGATTGACTTCCTACGCTACTATGCTGGCCAGATGCTGGACCTGTCCAATGATGTCCATATTCAGCCTTTAGGAACCGTACTCTGCATTAGTCCTTGGAACTTCCCTTTAGCGATTTTTAGCGGTCAAATTTCTGCAGCATTGGTTGCTGGCAATACGGTCATTGCCAAGCCTGCTGAACAGACTCCGTTGATTGCCGCTCAAGCTGTGCAGATTCTCTGGGAAGCGGGTATTCCACAAGATGTACTGCAATTATTACCGGGTCGTGGTGAAACCATTGGCGCTCAACTCAGCCAAGATTCACGCATCCAGGGCATCATGTTTACCGGTTCAACCGAAGTAGCGAAGATTCTGCAAAAAACTGTCGCAGCACGCCTGAATCAGTTTGGCGAAAGCGTCACTTTAATTGCCGAAACTGGCGGTCAAAATGCCATGATCGTAGATTCATCAGCACTCACCGAACAGGTTGTACTGGATGTAGTTAACTCAGCCTTTGATAGTGCCGGTCAACGCTGTTCTGCCCTGCGTGTACTCTGTGTGCAGGAAGACAATCTAGATACTGTGCGTAATATGTTGAAAGGTGCCATGCAGCAATTGCGAGTCGGTAATCCAGTTCTACTCAAAACGGATATCGGACCGGTGATTGATGCCGAAGCCCAGCAGAATATCCAGAAACATATTGATCAGATGCGCAGTAAAGGTCATGAAGTTCATCAGCTGATGTTTAATCAAGATGCTGCTGATCTGGCTCAAGGGACGTTTATTCAACCGACCTTAATTGAACTACCGAATTTAAATGATCTTGAGCGTGAAGTCTTTGGTCCAGTGCTGCATCTGATTAGCTATAAAGCCGGTGAGCTGCCACAACTTCTGGATCAGATCAACAGCAAAGGTTATGGCCTGACCATGGGACTACATACCCGAATCGATGAAACCATGCAGACTGTAATTTCAAAAGCGCATGTCGGGAACTTGTATATCAACCGCAATATTGTCGGTGCTGTGGTGGGTGTACAACCCTTCGGTGGTGAAGGTCTGTCTGGGACTGGTCCGAAAGCCGGTGGTCCACTTTATATCTACCGTTTAATGCATCAGGTGTCTGAGAAGAAACTGGCTCAGCCTTATGCAATGCAGTCTGCTCAGGCACCATTTGGAAATCCAGTAATACAGGACTTTAAGACTTGGGTAAACAAGACTTTCTCAAGCATTTCGTTGAATGCTCCAGCTCAGATTGCAACGGGACATAGCTTTAGCCTGCAAGGTCCAACGGGTGAAGAGAATCAGTACATGATCTTGCCGCGTGAGAGTGTGCTCTCTCTAGCAGACAATGATGTAGATCAGATTCAGCAAATCTTGGCAATTTTATCGGTCGGTAGCCGCCCGGCTGTACTGGCAGACAATACTTTTATACTCAAGTATCTGCAAAGTATGCCCGCGAGTGTGGTGAAAGCCATTAAAGTCATCAAGGATATTGAATCAGGTGATTTTGAGGCTGTACTGCATCATGGCGAGACCTCTGCATTGATGGATTTGCAGCAACGTATCGCAAGACGACAAGGATCAATTGTAGGTATCACGCATTTAAGCTCTGGAAATTATGATATTCCAGTCGAACGTTTCGTAATTGAACGTGCAATCAGTATCAATACCGCAGCTGCAGGTGGCAATGCCAGCCTCATGACCATGTCAGACCTGTAAAAAGCTTTAGTACTGAGATTATTTTAATTCCTTTCCTCTTACGGCCAAATCTCTCCCCTTTGCAGATTTGGCCTTTTTTTAATTGCTTTTCCAGCCTATTTCCGGGAATAGGCTTAGTCAGAACAGCAAATTTTTGCTACCATCTTGGCTTTCAAAATATTTGCGATTTTTTACTGCATATGACCTCATCTTATCAGCAACAACTGGATGCCAAAGTTGAACGCATTAGCGCGCAATTTGCCGAATATCAACCACCTGCCCTTGAAGTATTTGAGTCGCCTGAACAGTACTATCGCATGCGTGCTGAATTCCGGATCTGGCATACTGAAGATGACCTGTTCTATGCCATGTTTGAACGTGATCAAAACAATAACAAGAAAGTGATCCGTATTGATGAGTTCCCTGTGGCTGACCGCAGTATTAATGACTTAATGCCGCAATTGCTAGAAGCCTTCAAAGCCGATGCAACTCTGGGCCACCGCCTATTTGAAGTGCATTTCCTGGCAACACTCAAAGGTGAAGTACTGGTTTCCCTGATCTATCACCGCAAGCTGGATGAAAGCTGGGAACCTGCAGCTAAAGCACTGGCTGAAAAATTGAAGATCAAGCTGATTGGTCGTAGCCGTGGCCAGAAATTTGTCTTGAGCGATGAGTTTGTCGTAGAAGAACTCACTGTATTTGACCGTAAATATCAGTACAAACAGATCGAAAGCAGCTTTACTCAACCAAATGCGCAAGTCTGCCAGAAAATGCTGGAATGGGCATGTAATGCCGCGCAGCAATCTGACAAAGACCTGTTAGAGCTGTATTGTGGCAATGGTAACTTTACCCTGCCATTGTCTACCCGTTTCCGTCGTGCATTGGCAACTGAATTGGCCAAGTCATCTGTGTATGCGGCTGAATGGAATATCGAGCAGAACGGTATCGACAATATTCAGGTAGCACGTTTGTCTGCGGAAGAATTTACACAAGCCTTTAATGGTGATCGTACTTTCCGCCGTCTGCAGGAAGCCAATATTGACCTGTCAACTTATGACTTCGATACGGTATTCGTCGATCCCCCACGTGCAGGGATCGATGATGAAACACTGAAACTGCTACAGCGCTTTGAACGAATCATCTACATTTCTTGCAATTCGGACACATTACACGACAATCTGAAACAACTTTCCCAAACCCATAAAATTACCAAGTTTGCCCTGTTCGACCAGTTCCCTTATACCCACCATGTAGAGTCAGGCGTACTGCTGGAAAAACGCTAAAAATATTGTTTCAATTTATTTTTTTGTTACATAAATGGAGCTTTTGTTAGCTCCATTTTTATACATAAAATTAGTAACTTATGCATGAATTATCTTGTTTCAATCAAATAATATCGTTCAAAATGTCTTCTGCAATCGAAAATTTGAAATACTGACTGCTGCTTTTATCACATAGGTCCTATTGCTTTATTTATTAAATTGGATATATTTCACCCTATGTTAGGTTGTGTATGAAGGCTCTATGAGTTTCTGGCAGAAGTTGTTTTCAGATGAACAACAAAATGAACACAAGAACCAGATTGCTTGTGTTGAAAATGATTGCTCTTGCAAGACAAATGAACAGCTCCTTGAAGCACTGTCTAAAGCAACTGATGAAGATATCATTATCGGAATCAAAAAAGTTCTAGCTTCTCGCGGTTATAGCCGTAAAGAACTCAATGAACTTCAACACCTGCCGCTGCAATAAGCAGCTTAGGTCTTGATAAAAAGCATTTGCATACGCAAATGCTTTTTTTATATCTATCATTTGGATTTTTGCCAACCCTTATTTCCTCTTAATCAGATGGAACCTAATCTTTCTATCTGAACTTGGGTTTCTATATCTTCATTTCTCTTCAATGCAGATAAATGACTTTGCATATCATATTTGCTTAGACTATTTAGACATTATAATTTTAGATCTGCCTCAATCAGTGCACATACAGCATTTATAAAGTTCGAAAAATTTAAAGATGACTGTCTAGACAACGAATTCTGGATAGAATTGAACCCTAAAACATCGATTAATTCACAAAAAAACAGTACACTTGCTGTTTAAAATACACTTGTTATTAAATGGCTTAATCTTTACATGCAGCGAACTAAACGGTTTCCCATAGGTGCGCATCTTATGGTTAAACATTTCGGTTATACTCATCACGGGATTTATGCCGGGCGTGGTCGTGTCATCCACTATTCTGGTTTTGCACATTTATTTAAGAAGCATCCAATTGAAATCACCTCAATTGAGAAATTCAGCAATGGCAAACCGATTCAGATCCAGTATTATGCTTCAGCAAAATATAAAGGCCGTAAAGTGGTTCGCCGTATGCGTTCCAGAATGCATGAAAATAACTATCACCTGATTATTAATAATTGTGAGCATCTCTGTACCTGGGCAATCACTGGTGTAGAAAGCAGCCCACAAGTCATTCAGATGATGAATCGCCTGACGACGATCGGTTATATCAGCTCCATGATGAGCTTTATGAATAGCCTTTTCCTGACCTTGACGACCACCTGTTTCGCTCTAGCTCTCTATATCAAGAAAAAGCTACGTGACAAGGCCAAACAACGTTTAGAGCAATATCGTGAGCTACATGAGCAGGTTAAAAACAATAGCCCAGATCTTGGCAATCATTTAAAACATCGCTAGGGTCATAGTTTCTTGCTTTTAAAATTTTTAAGCCAGCCACTCAAAAATAATTTAAAAATAAGATGATTTTCATTTAATTTATTTAATGATTAGCTTTTCAATAAAATCAGTTTAAACCTAAGTTAAATAAGCTTTTTTAGCTTTAATCGCTTCAGGTAATTCTTGTCCTAAAGAACTCAGGGTTTCACGTTCGATCAATCTTACAATAGAGTCTAAAGGCAGATCATTATCCTGAAATCCAAAAGGCTCTTCCAGTTCCGCACTCAGTTCATCTAACCCTAACAGCATATAGGCAATCAGGCCGACTAGAATCGGAGTCCATAAACCAAGACTGGCTTCCAGACTAAATGGCAGGATAAAACAGAAAGAATAAACAGCACGATGCAACAGCACCGAATAGGAAAATGGTAACGGCGTCGACAGGATCCGGTCACAACCCGCCTGTATATCGCCTAAAGCCACTGTATGCTGATTCAGATTGTTATAAATAATGTCTGTAATCTTGCCTTGTTTATAGAGCAGAACCAAATCTTTCTGGATTTGTTCCAGTACCCATTGTGATGCATTGATATGCGTGGGCAATTGATCAAATGCAGCAACTTCAAAATTAGTGTGGGCCTGGTAATGCTGAATACTTTGCTGCTTCTGTCTCAAACGGTCACGTAATAAATGAGTAAACAGCATCATTCGATACAACAGGATTTCACGTGACTGATCATCAAGGACATAGCTATCACGGCATAAATGACGTGTCGTAGCAATCAGCGCTCCCCACAGCTTGCGCCCTTCCCACCAACGGTCATAACAGGCGGTGTTACGAAAGCTGAGAAAAATCGACAGAATCACCCCGAAGATGGTAAAGCCTATGGCCGGCACTGCAGGAAAGCTAAAAAAATGCGCCTGACGCAGATAGACCAGCAAGCCTGAAAGAAAAATTACCAGCCCCAAGGCAGGCAGAACTTTAGGCAAAATTGTGCCATGCCATGCAAACAGCAGACTAAAGCTATTACTTTTATCACGAACAATCATTCATTCTTTCCTGCCACGATTGAAAAAGCCCAACCGGAGTTGGGCTTTTTAGGGATTTCGCTTAAATTATTTGCCAGGTTTAAAGCTGTCTTTCAAATCTAGAATACGGTTGAACACTGGTTTGTCGCTTGAATGATCATATTGATCCGCTACGAAATAGCCTTCACGTTCAAACTGGAAACGATCTTCCGGTTTTGCCTCAGCCAGCGCAGGCTCAATAACTGCTTGAACCACTTTCAATGATTCAGGGTTCAGATTCGCCAGGAAGTCATCCCCAGTTTCTGGATCAGATTCAGTGAACAGACGATCGTAAATGCGAACTTCGGCAGGAATACCTTTGGTTGCAGATACCCAGTGAACTACACCTTTTACTTTACGGCCTTCAGGATTTTTACCTAAAGTTTCAGGATCGATTGAGCATTTCAATTCAACCACTTCACCGTTCGCATCTTTAATCACTTCATCACATTTGATGACATAAGCATGACGAAGACGCACTTCACCGCCCGGAATTAGGCGTTTGAAGCCTTTAGGTGGCTCTTCTTCAAAGTCTTTATGGTCGATATAGATTTCTGAAGTGAGCGGAATAATACGTTCGCCCATATCTACGTTTGGATGACGTGAATGAGTAAGATCCATATCCGCTGGCAAATTGGTTAAAGTCACTTTCAGTGGATTCAATACTGCCATACCGCGAGCTGCAGTATTTTCTAAAGATTGACGGATGCAATATTCAAGCATTGCTACATCAACGATACTGCCATCGACTTTAGATACTCCTACACGCTTACAGAAATCACGCAGACCTTCAGGCGTGAAACCACGACGGCGCATACCGACAACAGTCGGCATACGTGGATCATCCCACCCGTTAACATAACCGCCTTCAACCAGCTTGCGCAGCTTACGTTTAGACGTGATGGTGTAATCAACATTCAGACGGCTAGATTCGTATTGACGTGGAACTGATGGCGATTTAACTTTTTCCACCACCCAGTCGTAGAATGGACGGTGATCCTGGAATTCCAGTGTACAAAGTGAATGCGTAATGCCTTCAATCGCATCTGATAATGGATGCGCATAGTCGTACATTGGATAAATTTTCCATTTATCGCCAGTTTGGTGATGCGCAGAATGCAGAATACGATACAGGATCGGATCACGCATATGCACATTTGGCGAGTTCATATCTATCTTGGCACGCAATACCGCTTCGCCTTCAGCATATTCACCAGTGCGCATTTTTTCGAAACGCTCGAGGTTTTCTTCCACAGTCGCATCGCGTTGTGGCGAGTTTTTACCTGGCTCTACAAAGTTACCGCGGTTCAGCTTGATCTCTTCCGGAGTTTGCAGATCCACATAGGCATCGCCCTGTTCAATCAGTTGAATTGCCCATGCATATAACTGGTCAAAATAACTTGATGCATAGCGTGGTTCACCATTCCACTGGAAACCTAGCCATTTTACATCATTGGCAATACCATCCACATATTCCTGCTCTTCTGCATCGGGGTTGGTATCATCAAAACGCAGGTTGCACAGGCCACCAAATTCTTCAGCAATACCGAAGTTCAAGCAGATCGCTTTAACATGACCCATATGCAAATAACCATTTGGTTCAGGCGGGAAACGGGTGACCACTTGCTGGGTACGGCCAGCTGCTAGATCGTCAGTAATCACCTGGCGTACAAAGTCTAAGCCTGGTTGTTGTTCCTGCTGCTGCGCTGAATCGACTGCATTCTTATTTTGGGTCGGGTTGTCGGGCAGAGACGTCACAACATCATTTGGCTTCATGATTAATCATTCACTTCTAAAGTTAAAAAGGGATTAATGAATATGCAGTAGCTCACGCGGTCTAACTGTATTCACTAAATAAAGGTTCTTTAGTTTAACTATAGGTGAATGATCTCTCAACCGTTAACTTAGGTATTTGATTTCAATTCGTTCATTTTCAAATTGGAAAATACAATAGCTTACCAAATCGTAAAATATCCGCTTTTGACTGAGCCAGCAGATCAGTGCATGCTCTTAGGGTCAGACAAGCTTTATGAAGACGGATGATCTAGAAGAAATGACTTTGTAAATCAATGCATAAATAAGATACGATTTTTATGTTTTTAACAAAGAAAATTATGTTTTTGCTTGCCTTGTCGATTGTAGTTTGCTTATGCTTCCTTCATTCAGAAAAAACCATGGCATTAGTCCATGATTAGGAGATTACACAATGAGTTTTCCTCAAGTCGAATTAAACACCAATAAAGGTCGTATTGTTCTTGAATTAAACGCTGAAAAAGCACCTAAAACAGTAGCTAACTTCTTGCAATATGTACGTGACGGTTTTTATGACGGCGTAATTTTCCACCGCGTTATTGATGGTTTCATGATCCAGGGCGGCGGCATGGATGAAAACTTCAAAGAAAAAGCAACACGTGATGCGATTGAAAACGAAGCTGACAACGGTTTAAGCAACGATGTAGGCACCATTGCAATGGCACGTACTCAAGCACCTCACTCTGCTTCTGCTCAGTTCTTCATTAACGTGAAAAACAACTCTTTCCTTAACCACACTGGTAAAACTGCTCAAGGTTGGGGTTATGCCGTATTTGGTAAAGTAGTTGAAGGCATGGACGTTGTTGATGCAATCAAAGGCGTTCGCACTGGTAACCGTGGCTACCACGCTGACGTTCCTCTAGAGAACGTTGTGATCGAATCTGCAAAAATCATTTCTGAGTAATTTTAAATCCTCCCTAACCCTCCTTTAATAAAGGAGGGAACCATCATTTTTAAAAATGGTTTTTTTCATCTCTTTTGCAGAGGGAGGTCGGGAGGGATTAAAAAATAAGGAAAAGATTTGTGACCTATCTGTTTATCTCAGATTTACATTTGTCACCTGATCACCCTCGACTCGTTCGGGGGTTTTTAGATTTATTGGCAGCTTATCAGCATAAAAATACCCAACTGTATATTTTGGGCGACTGGTTCAATGCCTGGATTGGAGATGACTACACTGCTCCCTGGCTGGATGAAATCGTCAGTGCTTTAAAACAGTTTAACCAGGCCGGCAATCAGATCTATTTTCTCATCGGTAACCGTGACTTTGCCTTAGGCCAAGATTTTCTGGATCAATTTTCCGGACAGCTTTTACCTGAAATGACCAGTTTAAATATCGGTTCGATCCGATACCGGATCGAACATGGCGATGCACTCTGTACCGATGATGTGTCCTATCAACGTTTCAGAAAAATCATCCGTCATCCTTGGATGTTAGATTTTTTAAGAAAAATGCCTTTAAGTTTCCGTGCCAGACTCGCTAATGGTTTCCGCAAGAAAAGCCATGAAGCACAGCAATTGAAAAGCTATGAGGTTATGGATGTAAACCCATCTGCGGTAGAAGCAGCACTCAAAGAAGCAGATGTGCTGATTCATGGACATACTCACCGCGCTGCAATCCATGATGTAAATGGTAAAAAAAGAATTGTTTTAGGAGATTGGAAAGCTGATTATGCTGAGATTTTAGAGCTCAATAGCTCTGATATTGATATTCATAAAATTCAGCTAAAAATCTGGTATTACTCATAAAAAAAGCAACTGCGAACAGTTGCTTCTTATATTTTATTTAACTTAAACGGTATAACTGGTTAAAACCAGTATAGAAACTTTTACCATCCAGATTAAATGGATATTGTTCACCGTTTTCAAGTTCAATCATCTTGCCCACATTGACCATAATCATACCATTGATGGTATTTTGCTGACGTTGCATTGGAACAACTTTGACTTGAATTTCACAACCATTAATGGCGGTCGCGATAGACCATGTATTTAAATTTTTCAAAATATTCACTCATAATATGAGCTTTTTGTGATTAAACAAGGAGAGCTATAGACTAAAAATAAATCTTATTTCTGGGTTTGCTAGAGTTTTTTTAACAGGAAAACCTGTCTTTCGTGTATCACAATCAGCTAAAAATAAACCAGCGAAAACAGTATTCGCTTTAAAGTAATTATCTTATAACTCTTTTTTGACCAAATAGCAAAATTACATTGTAATGACATATGTCAAGAGTAGTATTTTTCAGATGCTTTTTCGCATATCTAAATGTCCAGTAAAGAAGTATTTCAACATATAAAACACACCGATCAACATCATGATACTAAAGCCAGAGATCAAATCACCTGAATCAAGAAAGTTTACAACTGTCAGATATCCAGTAGACAAAGTATAAATCACCATGAAAACGAATAAGATACGTTGCCCTAAACGATAACGTTGTTGCTTTTTTTGCTCATGGATCTGTTTTTGCTGCTCAAAAATATTTCAATTTCTTCTGGTTTCATTTTACCATCCCACCCATCTTATTTTTTAAACTACTATAGCTAAAGTAAATAAAAAAGCTCTGACAAATCAGAGCTTTTATAAAATATCTTCTATGTAAGTAATCAATATTGAGAAACCACAATTTACGACTCTCTGATATTTTTATAATCAATAACCGCCTTCTGACTTGATGACTTCAGCATCAGGTTTATATTTCGCCAAAAGTTCACGAAGCGAATTCATCAGAACACTGGTATCAACCCCTACTGCAACGAACTCAGTTCCAAGCGCCAGATATTTCTGGGTAGCTTCATGCTGCGTCGATAAAATCCCAGCAGCCTTACCTGATGCACGAATCCGCTGAATAGCGTCTACTACTGCTTTTTGTACTTCAGGATGGTTCGGATTCCCCTGATAACCCATAGTCGCTGAAAGATCTACCGCCCCAATAAATACACCATCAATCCCCTCAATCTTGAGGATTTCATCCAGATTTTCCAGACCTGTCACCGATTCAATCTGAATTAACAAACAGATATTTTCATGAGCAGTCTGATAATAATTCGGGATACTGTTCCAGCGTGTCGCACGTGCCAGCGCAGCACCCACACCACGAATTCCTTCCGGTGGATAACGGACTGCTTTGACCATTAATTCGGCCTGCTCCACAGTTTCTACCATAGGAATCAATAAGGTCTGTGCGCCAATATCGAGTAACTGCTTGATCAGTTGCACACTGCCTATTGGGGGGCGTACTACAGCTTGAGATGGATAAGCAGCGATACTCTGTAATTGAGAGAGCGTTGTTCTTAAATCGCTTGGGGCATGCTCACCATCAATCAAGAGCCAGTCATAGCCTGCATTTGCCGCAATTTCTGTCCCATACGCATCAGCCAGTCCGACCCACAAGCCAATTTGCTGCTGCGTCTTTAATTTACGTTTAAAGTAATTGGTATATTGCATCGGCCCACCTATCTTGCATGCTATTGCCTGAAGTCCTTATTAAACTCCTGTTACCAGAAACTGCCAATATACAAAAGCTTGCTTTTTATCTGATTTAACTCTTAGTTTTTCATAAAATTTCACTCAAGATTATATAAATATAGACTTTGCCGATGATGTTTTTATTGTAATAATCTTTTGATCAGAAAAATCTAGATGCCTAAAGCATATTTCTAAACGCCTTATCAAAAGATTGGAGTCCATCAATGGATTTACTCAAGATCGCTCAAACCCGTTATACCACTAAAGCTTACGACCCTAACAAGAAGGTTCCAGCAGAACAATTTGAACGTTTATTAGAAATCTTACGCCTGACGCCATCTTCAATTAATATCCAGCCCTGGCATTTTTTTATTGCCGACCATGATGCCGCTAAACAGCGTATTGCCAAAGCACTAGTTGGAACTTATGCCTACAATGCTCCCAAAGTGCTGGACTCTTCACATACTATTTTATTTTGTACCAAAGCCGATATTGACGAGTTACATCTGGACAACCTGTTAAATCGTGATGATCTCAGTGGTCGTTTTAAAGATGAGAGCGCCAAAGAAGGTCAAAAGAATACCCGTACCGGCTATGTACATTATTATCGTAATGAAAAAGGCGATATTCAGCGCTGGGCAGAAAACCAGACCTTTATTGCATTGGGACAGATCTTACTGGCTGCAGGAAGTGAAGGTATTGATGCCACACCGATCGGTGGTTTTGATGAAGACATTCTGAGTGAGGAATTACAGTTAGCTGAACAAGGCCTGATTCCATCAGTACTGCTTACTTTAGGTTATCGCAGTGAAAATGATTTCAATGCCAAATTGCCTAAATCTCGTCTGCAAGCTGAAGATATTTTCACCAAACTGTAAGCATTTTATGGTATAAAAGGGGTCTAGTGCCCCTTTTCTTGTCAATTCGGGCCTAATTTTTGCTTTATTCTCCAAACATCCAACTAGAATAACAATTAGAGGTACCCATGTCTGTTTTACCATCCAGCTCTTTAAAATTCGAATGCAAACACTGCGATAAGATCTATTTACATCACTATGCTAATGCCCAGCATCGTTATCCGCATTGTCCAGACTGCAAACAGGCAGGCTTATTGCTTGGACGGGCTGAAAAAGAAGACCTGTTACGTTATCCGCTTGAATTTGCATCTTCCTATGTTAAACAGACATTGCATATGCTAGGCAAACAACACTAATCACACCTAGAATCAACCCGATCACACTTGCAGGTTTGAGTCGTTCTTTAAAGATGAGCAATCCTGCAATCACACCAAAAATCACCACCAGAATATTCATGCCCGCAAATACAATCGCTGGCGTATCTTTGAGCATCATGTGTGCTTTGACGTAAAAAGCAATATTGGCAAAGTTCAACGCACCCAATAACAGACCGAAACCAATATCCTTGCCAGAACCCAGATGACGATATTGCAGCAGCAGATAGATCATCGACAGAATCATGGCGCAGATAAACATCAAGTTCAGTGCCACAGCAAATTGTAGACCAAGGCTGGTGGTATATTTCAACAAGACATCAATCAGTGCATAACCAAACCACACCAGACCCAGAAAAAACATTCCCTGCCTGGAGCTTTCTGATGCCTGACGGTGTGAGAATAGAATGCACAGTACGGAACTTATGCCTAAGACAATACCCAGCATCTTGAGCTGGTTAAATTGTTCCTGAAAAATGAAATAAGCAGCGGCCAGTGATAGTACAACCGATAATCGCTGGGCAATTTCAGTTTTTAAGATTCCTGCTGTCTGTAATGACTTGGCCAGAAATAGAAATACGCTCGGCAATAAAACGCCAAGCGCCAGAATCAGTAGCCATGGAGTCTGACTCATGGAAATATGCTGGATGTCTGGCTTGAACCAGAAAAAACACAATACGCTGGCTGTAACATAATTCCAGCTAATCATGTGGATGGGGCTCAAGCCTCTATTTTTAGCAATTTTTAAGAGTATCGAGACTGCAACACTACATAATGCTGCAATAAAAATCAGTTCCATATGCTGCTCTTATTCTTCATCTTTATTTAAATATAAAAAAGCCCACATTCGCTGTGGGCTCTTCTTATAAATTATTCACAAGGAATTATTTATAACGCTCAACCATTTTCTCTAAAGAGATTGGGCGAATCTTGTCTGCATTACCTGCAGTACCAAATGCTTCATAACGGTCGATACAGATTTGCTTCATTGCATCTACAGTTGCGCTGAAGAATTTACGTGGATCGAATTCGCTTGGTTTTTCAGCCATCATACGGCGCATTGCACCTGTAGACGCTAAACGCAAGTCAGTATCGATGTTGATTTTACGAACACCGTGTTTGATCGCTTCAACCAGTTGCTCAACAGGAACACCATAAGTTTCTTTGATGTCGCCGCCATACTGGTTAATCACAGCCAGCCATTCTTGTGGCACAGAGCTAGAACCATGCATTACAAGGTGAGTATTTGGCAGTGCTTCATGAATTTCTTTAATGCGGTCAATTGCAAGAATATCGCCTGTAGGTGGACGAGTAAACTTGTACGCACCGTGTGAAGTACCTACTGCAATAGCTAATGCGTCAACATTGGTATCCGCAACGAATTGACGAGCTTCTTCAACTGAAGTTAGCAGTTGAGAATGGTCAAGTACGCCTTCAGCACCTACGCCATCTTCTTCGCCTGCCATACCTGTTTCAAGGCTACCCAGACAGCCGATTTCACCTTCTACTGAAACGCCACATGCGTGTGCCATTTGTACAGTACGGCGAGTCACATCAACGTTGTATTCGTATGAAGTCGGTGTTTTACCATCTTCACCCAGTGAGCCGTCCATCATGACTGAAGTAAAGCCTAACTGGATTGAACGTTGACATACGTCAGGGCTAGTACCATGATCCTGGTGCATTACCACTGGAATATGTGGCCATTCTTCAACTGCAGCCAAGATAAGGTGACGTAAGAATGGTGCACCTGCATATTTGCGAGCACCTGCAGATGCCTGCACGATTACAGGTGAATTCGTTGCATCTGCTGCGAGCATGATTGCGCGCATTTGTTCTAAGTTGTTTACGTTAAACGCTGGTACGCCGTAAGCATGTTCGCCGGCGTGATCCAAGAGCTGGCGCATCGAAATAAGAGCCATAATATCCTCCCAGGTAATGGGCCATATTCTACATGTTCAACTATTGTAATACAGCCAAAAAATACAATATTTTATAAAAAATCCCTGCAAAAGCAGGGATTTTTACTTGCATAGTCTGAGTTATGGTGTCATAGGCTCGGAAGCGCCTGATACAGATTGATCTACAGTCGCAGCATCTGCAGGTGCATTGGCAATTTCAGCTGGAACATCTGTATTTTTTTCATCCAGAACCGGTTTATCAATTGCATCAATTGCGGCCTGCTGTTCCGGACTAATGAACTCTTCATTTACAGCTGTTGTATTTTCTACGTCCTCGGCTGGTGTATTTTCCTGCTGGGTACAGGCAGTAAACATAAAAGATGCTGCCAGCAATGCAGCTAAAGTGAGGTGCTGTTTCATCAAAAGATCTCATCTCCATACTCTATTGTCTGCATCTTATGACAGCTTTATTGCACTTTAATGAATCAGTGATGAACAGATCTGGAATAAATAAGCGATAAAAATAAAAAAGCTGGCATCAAGCCAGCTTTTTACATTAGGACATGCGATTAAGCACGTTCTAACAATACCGCAACTGCAGGAAGTGTTTTGCCTTCAACGAATTCAAGGAATGCACCGCCACCAGTCGAGATGTAGCCAATTTTGTCAGCAACTTCGTATTTGTCGATTGCAGCTAAAGTATCGCCACCACCAGCAATCGAGAAGCCTTCAGATTCAGCAATTGCTAAAGACAGTGCTTTAGTACCTTCACCGAACTGATCTACTTCGAATACGCCGACTGGACCATTCCAAAGGATGGTTTTAGACGTTTTCAGGATTTCAGCAAATGCTTTTGCAGTTTCTGGACCCACGTCAAGGATCATGTCATTGTCTGCAACATCTTCAACTTTCTTCACAGTCGCTTTCGCTGCAGCTAATGAACCCAGGAAGTCATCAAAGTTGATTTCAGATGCATCAGCAACAACTACATCAGTTGGAAGCGGAACTGAAACTTTTGCTGCAATCGCTTTCGCTGTATCGATCAGGTCATTTTCACACAGTGATTTACCTACATTGTAACCAGCAGCTGCAAGGAACGTATTTGCGATACCACCACCAACGATCAATTGATCACAGATATCAGACAATGAAGTCAAAACATCAAGCTTGGTAGAAACCTTAGAACCCGCAACGATCGCAACCATTGGTTTTTCAGGCGTTTTCAATGCACGACCCAATGCATCCAGTTCAGCTGCCAATAAAGGACCTGCTGCTGCTACTTTAGCTAAACGAGCGACACCTTCAGTTGATGCTTCTGCACGGTGTGCAGTACCAAATGCATCCATCACAAATACGTCGCAAAGTGCTGCATATTTTGCTGCAAGTTCAGGATTATTCTTCTTTTCACCTACGTTGAAGCGGCAGTTTTCCAGTAAAACCACTTGACCCGGCTGAACTTCAACACCGTCCAGATAGTCTGTGAAAAGTTTTACTTCCTGACCCAATGCTTCAGTCAGATAAGCTGCTACAGGCGCAAGAGACTGTTCAGCCTTCGGCTCACCTTCAACTGGACGACCAAGGTGTGAATACACCATGACAGCCGCGCCCTTTTCTACTGCAGCTTTAATTGTTGGTAATGCAGCACGTAGACGCGCATCGCTAGTGATTACACCATTTTTAACCGGTACATTTAAATCTTCACGGATCAGAACACGTTTACCCGTCAGGTCAAGGTCAGTCATACGCTGAAAGTTCATTGTAGAGCTCTCTTTATAGATATTAAAAACGAGGCGATTTTAAATGATTATGCAGAAAAAGGTTAGCATCTTTTGCAGAAAACATTATGAATGCCAAAGTTTTGTTATGATAGAAAAAAGCTTCTTCCAGATTCAGTACCTATGTCGATACATCCTGATCCTAATCTTAACCGTCTTAATGTTCTGGGCGAGCCTTTGGCAAGCTGTTGTTTTGATCCCATTACTGGGTATTTCCGTAATGGCTTTTGCCATACCGCACCTACCGATCTGGGACAGCACACTGTCTGTGCACAGATGACCTCTGAATTTCTGAATTTTTCCCAGAAAGTGGGCAATGACCTGATTACACCATTACCAGAACTGGGATTTCCTGGACTGCAACCTGGTGATTTCTGGTGTATCTGCGTTACACGCTGGGTAGAAGCTTATGAAGCTGGACAAGCGCCACCGATCAAGCTGCAAGCCTGTCACAAAGCTGTCCTTGCTTACGTTCCTCTCCATATTTTAGAAGAATACGCTGTCTAATGAATACCGCAAAAATCATCTTGGCTTCTTCAAGCCAGACCCGTAAAGAACTGATGAACCGTCTACGTCTTGATTACGTATCGGTCGTCCCGGACATAGATGAATCACCCCAAGGTGAAAATCATGCGGATGAATTAGCCAAACGCCTGGCTTTTGAAAAAGCTCGTCATATCGCTGAGCTACATCCTGATGCGATTGTAATTGGTTCTGATCAGGTAGCCTGGCGTGAAGGCGCACCAGATATCTTTATGGGTAAGCCTTTAACAATAGAAAAGGCCATTCGCCAGCTGCAGGCCAATTCGGACAAGATTGTGTATTTCAGTACAGCGCTCAGCGTTCAGCAGAAATCTACCGGTTTTGAACGTACGCTGGTAGAACATTACAAAGTCAAATTCCGCAAACTGTCTCAAGCGGAAATTGAGCGTTATGTAGAGATCGAACAGCCGCTGCATTGTGCCGGTAGTTTTAAATGTGAAAGCCTTGGGATTAGTCTGTTTGAAACCATGATCGGTCAGGATCAAACTACCCTGATGGGTATGCCAATGATTCAGCTATGTAATATTCTTCGTGAGCTAAAGATTTTAGTTCCTTAATCTCCTTTATTTTAGGCTTTATTTATGTCCCTACCTCTAGACGTTTTAGGCGGTATTACCGCTGAACAATTCCTTGCCGAATACTGGCAAAAAAAACCGCTGCTGGTACGTAATGCCATGCCTGAAATCGCAGGCCTGCTAGAGCCTGATGATGTGATGGAGCTAGCACTTGAAGAAAATGTCACTGCACGTCTGATCAAGCAGAAAGATCGTGATCCAAATCAGTGGTCGGTCAAGACATCTCCTTTATTAAAAGCTGACTTCCAGAAGATGCCTAAGCTTTGGACTTTACTGGTTCAGGCTGTGGATCACTATTCTTTCGACCTGTCTGAACTCTGGAAAAAGTTTGCCTTTATCCCTCAATGGCGTCGTGATGACATCATGGTGTCTTATGCACCTCAAGGCGGTTCAGTCGGTCAACATTTCGACTTTTATGATGTTTTTCTGGTTCAAGGCTATGGTCATCGCCGCTGGCAACTGGGGCAAATGTGTGATGCCGAGACCGAACTTGTACCGGGGCAGCCATTAAAATTATTGCCAGAAATGGATGTGCATTTTGATGAAGTTCTTGCACCCGGTGATTTGCTGTATATTCCACCCGGTCTGTCTCATTACGGCGTAGCAGAAGATGACTGTCTGACTTTCTCTTTTGGTTTCCGTATGCCAAATGTCAGTGACATGATGGACCGTGTAGGCGATAAATTTTCGGAAAATGAAGTCTTACGCAATCCATTGACTGACATCATTCGCGATCATATCAGTGCTGCGGGTGAAGTCACAGGCAATGAACTTGAATATCTGAAAGGCAAAATCATGGAGGAGTTGCATAACTCCAATGTGCTTGAAGATGCCATCATGAGCCTGATGTCAGAACCAAAATATGAAGAGAATATTCCGGAAGCTGAAGAAATTGGTACAGGTGATCTGGAAGAAGCACTTGATCAGGGCTATAGCCTGATGCTTGAACCCGCTTCACGCTTACTCTATACAGAAGAAGATGGTGAAACCTTATTCTGGGCCAATGGTGAGGGAATCTGTATTTCTGAAGCATTTACTTCAAAACTGAAGCAGATTGCTGATGGTACGCGTGTCTTATTGGATGAAGATTTCGCTGATGAAGATATGCTGGAGGATGTTGCTGAGCTATTGAATGATTCTGTACTGATGCTAGTGCCACCGGCTGAAGAAGAGTAAGTTTTTATATCTTGGTCATTTAAATCTATAAAAAAAAGAGGATCATATGATCCTCCTTTTTTATGTATGTATAATTTTGAGATGATTAAGGCTGATAGAGTTCCATCACCACGTGTACGCAAGTATCGCCTTTCGCAGACTGAATATCCAGCATTCCACCCATGCGTTCAATACGCATTTTCATACTGCGCATACCAATGCTCATGCCATTTTTCTGCACCATCTCCGGATTAAAACCGATACCATTGTCCTGAATTTTTAAAGTCAGTTGATGTGGTTGTGTATATTCCATACTCACACTCACTTTTGTGGCCTGACTATGCTTGATAATATTGGTCAAGCTTTCTTCTACCACACGGATCAGGGTCAGACATTGTAAAGCCGTAGGTTCACGCTGCCAGACTTTAGGAAATGACCATTCTACGGCGATATCCATTTCTTCCAGCAATTGAGTAAATCGGTAACGTACTGGCGCAATCCAGATCACTGGCGTTTCAGGCACTTTATTGTCAATAGAAGAACCGCTATCGATGATTTGACGCAGGTCATCCCTAAGCAGCTTCAGCATAGATAAAAACTGTCGATTGGAAATGTTTTCGGTACTTTGATCCACCAGAATCATGGAACGCACAATCGAGCCACCTAGTCCATCATGCAGTTCATGTGACAGA
Source organism: Acinetobacter sp. YH12072 (assembly GCF_013419565.1). Lineage (NCBI taxonomy): Bacteria > Pseudomonadati > Pseudomonadota > Gammaproteobacteria > Moraxellales > Moraxellaceae > Acinetobacter > Acinetobacter sp. YH12072. The sequence goes on from NZ_VOZV01000009.1 coordinate 75,421, forward strand.
TTAATCCGTTCCTGCAAACGCACATTATCCAGTTCCAGCTTATGCTGATCACTCAGGCTTTTATTTAGATCTGCACTGACTTGCCGTACTTTGGATTCCAGCTGCGTATTAAATTTTTCGATTTTTTTAATATTACGATTCAGTCGTGTCCCCATAATTAGCACGACAAACAGGATAATAATCGGTGATGTATAAGGTGATAAAGGTGAGAATTCACTAACCGCCGTTTGACCCAGAATGATCAGATCTATAATGACACACAGCAAAATTCCCCACAGACAAAGCATCAGAAACAGATATTCGCCATTTCGAGTTTTAATTGCCCAGTAGCTAACATAGATGACACAACTAATATAAAGCAGCACATAGCAGACAAAAGCAACACTTAGCACTGCTTCTAAATGATCTAAAGAACTGACTATGATGAATAGACTGAATAAAGCAGTCACCCCGATAAGTCCCCGCTCCAAACGCTGAAATTTCTGCTTCAAGAACCGAATTAGATACAGACAAAAACAGTGCATATAGAGGATAAAGAAAATCAGATTGGCTTTACCGGCCCATATACTGGAGGGAAAAGGAAAATTCTCTGTGGTTAATACATTGGAGATAAATAGAATCCACAATAATGAACTCAACGCCAGCCAGCCAAAAGTGGTTTCTGAATGTCGGAATAGCCAGATAATCAGGCTAATGACTCCAATCGTACCGGATAGAATCATATTGATCTGAAAGAGCGTACGGCGATCCCATATCTTTTTTGAATAATGCTGGTCGTTGGCCATGACATTATGAAATTCAATTCTGCCAAGCCCTGCACCCTGGAAACTATAGCCTCGTACATAAATCAGCAGTTCATTGTCTGTCTGCTTCAAGCCCGCAATGGGCAAAATCCAGTAACGTGGTACATTCCAGCTTTTAGACAAAGGCTCTTGCAGGTTTTGATCCGACCACAGCAGATCATCATTCAGGAAAACAGCTCCAGCAGAGTTCAGATAATCAATACCAAAAACAATGGGTTCAGCGAGACGTATATTGTCCTGACAAGACCAACCCCAGCGAATTTTATACCAGGCACCCCCATTATATTTCGGCCAGTTATTTTTCCAGTTATCCGGTAATGTTACAGGTTGCCAGCCCGCATCCGGAATTTCGAGATGACTTGGGACTTGAACTTTTTGTTGCTGTTCAATGTTCACCTGACAAAGCTCGTTAATCTGAAAATTATTCTGTGCCAAGCTGATGCAAGAGAATAGGCTCAGCCAGCTCCCTATCATTAATAGAGCGAAGAGCCTTAGTCTTTGCCCAAACATCTTGCTAACAGACAGCATTCGCACTAAAGAATACCTAAATGCCGGGCGGTGCTGACTGCTTTGGTCCGCTTGCTAACAGAGAGTTTGCGGTAAATATGCTTGATATGACTTTCAACGGTATAACGTGACACGCAGAGTTCATCAGCAATTTCACGATTGCTGAGCCCCTGTGCCACCAATGAAAGAATTTCTTTTTCCCGTTGAGTCAAGCTTTCCTGTTCAGGATCAAGTACGATCTGCTCCAAAGAGGAAGATGGCTCTGAACTGGAAATCTGCTTGAGAATTTCCCGTGCAATAAAAGGATCAATGGGTGCACCGCCACGCAAAATACTACGAATTGCCAGACTTACTTCTGTATCATCGCGTTCCTTGAGTACATAACCGGTTGCTCCCGCCTTAATTGCTTTTAACAAGCTATCCTGAGTGCTCCAGGCAGATACCACTAGTATTAAGGTTTGTGAACCGAGCTCATGTATTTTTTCAATAATGGAAATGCCATTTCCATCTGGCAGTCCAAGATCAATCAGTGCTAAACAGAACGGTTCTTGTTGCAGAAGATATTCGGCTTCCCTGACATTATTGGCGAACAGCAATACCTCATCACTATATCCCAGATCCTTCAAAATATTTTTTAAACGGCACTGAATGACATATTCGTCTTCAACAATTAATACAGGTACCGGTAGTACGGCGTCTTGTGCTGTCATAAGCACACCCCTTATCGTTATTCTTATTACCCCATTGAAATTAAAATATAAACAAAAAAAGAAGAAAAATCATGAGTTTTTTTAACTTTATTGTGAGTAGCTCTAAGTATGAATAATTTTGAAAGCAGAGTTCTTGTTCTTGGAAAATTTAAATTTATAAACCATAAAAATGCCATCTATTTTCAGATGGCAATTTTTTATCTTCCAAATATTAGGAGCAGTTTATTTTTTGCTTTTCTTCTCAGGACCATATTGCTGCTTCAAATACTCCACAATATCTTTGGACTCAAACATTTTTGTATTGGTATTTGGGTCAACCAGATAAGGAACCTGAATATTATCTCCCATTACTTTTAAGACCTGTTCACGCTTACCACCCGGTAAAGGTTCATATTTCCCCGGTTTTAAACGCAGTTTTGCCAGACCTTGATCCTGCCAACGTTCTTTTGCCACATTATGATAGATGTAAGGGATTTCCAGTTCAGACAATACGCCACGGACAATACGGGTATATGGACTGGCTTCAAAGCCCCACAGCTCAAGAAGCTGTTCAGGCGCAGGGCTATTCTTCGACAACGGTTTAGCCATGCCACCACGTAGACCATTCACCATCGTACCTGCAATGGCAGCAACCGGCACTTTTGGATAATTTGAATATTTGGCTGGAGTCTTACCTGTCTTGCCATAATGCTTAAACAGGTGATGAATAATATCCTGAGATTCGTATAGCTTATCTCCGGTATTTTCATCTACTAAAAATGGAAACTGAAGTTTGCCACCTTGCTGTTTCACTTCGGGACGAAAGCGTTTACCGCCTCGTGGGCACGGATACACTTCATAATCGAGGTTCAGTAAAGTCATCACCTCACGAACACGACGACAAAATGGTGATCCTTCATATTCATAAAGCTTGAGAAGCTTTTCAGGCTGATTCGGAAATGGTGTCCCGGTCGTACCACGTCCACCTTCCAGAAATGCGGATGCCAATGCCTGTGCTACTTTAATCTGATGGCCTAACATATCGTCTGTCCTCTTTATTATTTTCAAACCGTGAAAGCAGCAATCTAAACTGCCTGACTTCCACGGTATAGCTTGTTTTTGTATATTTTCAATAACCGGAATTAGTCCACCAGTTGCTCTTTGGACAGGACAATGCCGTTGTTATCAGCATAGACATACTCGCCTGATTTAAAGGTCACGCCACCAAAATAAAGCGGCACATCTACCTCACCAATCCCCTTACGGTTGCTCTTTTGAGGAATAGAAGCTAAAGCATGTACACCAAGATCAAGCTCAGCAATCGCATCGACATCACGGACACAGCCGTAGATAATTACACCATTCCAGTGGTTTTTCACCGCAGACTCAGCAATCAGGTCACCCATCAATGCACAACGCATCGAAGCACCACCATCTACAACCAGAACCTTGCCGGTACCATCTGTCGCCAATAACTCTTTTACTCGAGAGTTATCTTCAAAACATTTTACGGTCACAATCTGGCCGCCAAAGCTTTTACGTGCACCATAGCTTCTAAAGAATTTGCCATCCAGGCATGGGGTGACCACCTGCAAGTTTTTATCCGGATTGTCATCAAGCAGGTCACAAGTTACAAATGGTACGCTAGACACGATTTTTTACCCTCATTTCATTTTTTGTATGGCTAAATTATCATAAATTTCAAATTTCACAGTCTGATTCAGCGCTGCATATACCATAGTATGAGCCACCTGCTCTGCTGTCACTGGCTTGTATTTAAAAGAATCGGGGATGAAATGCGAAAACTTGTCAAACAGGTTCTGTGCCGCGTCTTCCAGTAAACGCTGATGATCTCGCTCACCAATCAACAAAGAGGGTCGGAACAAGCTGATACGCTCCAGAGACAAGGTCTGGATATAATCCTCTAATTCACCCTTTACCCGGTTATAGAACAGTCTGGATTTTGAATTGGCACCCATCGCACTAATCAACAGATAATGAGCATCCGTTTGCTGCACCAGTTCGGCAAAATGGGCATTGATGGTGTAATCGGTATTATAAAAAGCTTCTTTCGAACCGGCTTTCTTTAGCGTGGTACCCAGACAGCTAAAGGCATGAGTATGGCCACTGACATCCTGATCATTGAGCATTAAGAAATCCTCAACGACCACCTGCTTGACCTTGTGCCACTGTTCAAATTCTGGTTGATGTTTACGCACGATGACGCTAATACGCTTACAACTAGGTTCATTTACCAGCTGTTGTACCAAAGTCTTTCCGACCAAGCCTGTAGCGCCAATCACGATAGGATATGTAATGGTTTTAGTCATTTTTTGTACGATCTCCCTGCTTAGATACTAATCTAACGTTTTCTTTAGAATTTTTCTGCAACTAAAATGTTGTCAAAGCATGTCAAGACTTGACTTAAGCCCATAGTTTCCTCAAAATATGGCACTTGTTTACGGGCTGGTGATAGTTCTTCTGATGTGGTTTTCAGTTGAGTTTCAGCCCGCCCAGACCAATCTATTTCAAGGAGTGCACGAGTGGCAAACTCTGCTCAAGCAAAAAAACGTGCTCGTCAAAACGTTAAAGCACGCAAACACAACGCAAGCTTGCGTTCTATGGTTCGTACATATCTTAAACGTACAGTAGCTGCTATTGCTGCTGGCGACTATGCTGTTGCTACTGAAGCTTACAAAAAAGCTGTTCCAGTAATCGACCGTATGGCTGACAAAGGTATCATCCATAAAAATAAAGCAGCTCGTCATAAGAGCCGTTTGAACGCGCAAGTTAAAGCATTAGCTTCTAACTAATCGCAAATCAAAAGAAGCCCTTTTAGGGCTTTTTTTGTGCCTGAAATTTAATACTAATTCAACAAAGAATTATGAATACCAGAAAGTTATCTAATCCTAGTTATAGAAATCTTCTATTCAAACAAAAATAGAATAAATTATTCATCCTTATCCATAGAATGAGGTGTTGTGGTCTGGTCTTGCTGTGCATTGTCTGTATCACGCTGACAAGCAGTTAATCCCAGCATAACGACCAGACTTAAAATTGTGATTATTTTCATGATAACTCCTATGCTTCCAAAATTGGTTTAAATATCAGCATAGTGATATTTCATCATTACTCTATTTCACTTTCATACGATAAATGTAAAAAGCTCAACCTAAATGATTGAGCCTTTGAATTATTTATTGACCTTTAATTCGGTATTCTGAAATTGGGAAATATCCAGCTCATGCACTTTGCCACGCCAGATCCATTTTAGTTTAGATTCCTCAAATACATCGCCCTCAAACCAGACAAACAGACCTTCCATCATTTTCGGCCAGTCTTCACGACTGACTTCCTGATGCCCAGACATCACTGCAATCATCGCTGCCAGAATGGTGTCATGACTGACCGCCAGACTGAGTCCATACAGCGTTTTCGGATGAGTGTTGTAAATTAATTCCAGTACATCCACTACGCCATTAATGGGATGTTTCATTCCGGGCAAGGCATTATTGACGAAGCTATTGATAAAGCCCAATGCCCCCTGTTTTTTGAAATATGGCCCTGCTTTTTGAATATCCAGTACAAAGCTGCCTGGCTCAACCAGCAAACCCTGTTCAACGATTTCAATCTTATGGGTATGCGGTGCTTTATCCGTTGCATCTGCCCCCTCGATCATCAATGCTGCGGTATCTACACAGCGCTGAATCGGACTCGATATACAATGCTGGATATGCCGATCTGTCTGATTAACCAGATAAGCACCCCATTCCTGCGCCAGATCACGTCCTTGCGGCGTCAACTGCAAATCGTAACCTGCCAGTCCCTGACCAGCGACATCTTCACGCAGAGAATGCCGCGTAAACAGAGTCACAGGTGTCTTGGTATCAGGCAATAAATCTATTGCACTGAGCATACTTGGTGGAAGCAGTTTTAATGCCACAATCTTGCCAACTGATCTATCAACGGAATCTTCCTCACTATACCATGAACGGCTATGAGCTCAATCATTGTCTTGCATGTCCGCCAGTGCCTGTAAGGCTAGTACTTTCATAGCTTCATTCTTATAGGCGATAAACCCGCCATTCAGTAAGGTCTTGCGCTGGTTGTAGATGAATGGCCGACCTTCCAGATCAACCAACCCTCCGCCAATCCGCTCGAGCATGCATTGACCGGCACTGGTATCCCACTCAGAGGTTGGATGGAAACGAGGATAAATATCTACCCGGTCTTCAAGGATCATGCAGAATTTATAGGCACTTCCTGCCTTGAACTCGGTGTACGCGCTAAGTTTAGCCAGACTTTGCAGATACTCGATATATTTTGGCTTCTGCTGACTGCTCTGACTCAGACCGACAAAGACATCCTGATGATCGGTAGCTGACTCATAGCCAAACCATGCCTGATTCTGAATATCGTATTTAATCGGCAAGCCTTCTTCAGGACAGAAATAAATTAGCTGCTGTGCAGGAACCGCCAAAATGGCAAAAGTAGTCAGACTGCCTCTGACCAGACTGAGATTAATCGTGAATTCTGGGCGCTGATGCAAAAACTCTTTGGTGCCATCCAGAGGATCTAGTAACCAGAAATCTGTCCAGGCATGACGCTGATCCTGCTGCCCCTCTTCTGACAATAAAGGCAATTCTGAGATTTCCGCTAAAGCTTGGGTTAAATAACTATTCACCCGATAGTCTGCCTGGGTCACAGGAGAATCATCACTTTTCTTGACAATATCAAACGCAGCACCTGAACAATAACGCTGATATTCTTCTCGCAAAATTTCACAGGCCTGTGTCAAAATGGGCACAAACTGCAAAATCATCGGATCTTGTGGTGCTATTGTCGCTTTAAACATAGAAAACCTTATATGTCGAATTGCTCAGAAAAACCGCCTGTCATCTTTGATATGGACGGAACTTTACTTGATCTTGCCTACGATGATTTCATCTGGAACGAGTTATTACCGGTCCGTTATGCTGAAACACATGGCTGTAGTCTGGAACAGAGCCGCGAAACGCTTTATGCATTCTATCAGCAACATAATCATACCCTAAACTGGTACTCTTCTCGCTTCTGGACGGCTAAAGTCGAAGTCGATGTTCTGGCCATGCAAATCGAGTATAAAGATAAAGTTAGCTTACGCCCTTATTGCCTGGAATTACTCGATTATCTTAAAAATAATGGCTATCCGATCTGGCTTGCCACCAATGCCGACTGTGCAGGACTCGCCTTCAAACTGGATCATCTGAATCTCAAAGATTATTTCAATGTCATTGTCAGCTCGGAAAGCATTGGACATGCCAAGGAATTTGTAGAATTCTGGCAAGGTCTGAATGCTTTGCACCCCTTTGATCCTGAGCAGGTCTATTTTATTGATGATACCGAAAAAGTCCTGAATGGCGCCAAGGCTTATGGCATCCAGAACCTGTTCTGTATCCAGCAACCATCTTCCAGTAAAGTTGCACGCCAGACTTGTAATTACCCGATGCTGCACCAATTAACAGATTTAATCACTCATTTAAATCAGTCTGAGGTAAACAAGCAATATGCGTAAATCGTCTTTACCCGAAGATGCGGTAGGCATGCGTATAGATAAATGGCTGTGGGCGGCACGTTTTTTTAAAACCCGTTCAATTGCCAAGAATGCTATTGAGGGCGGTAAAGTCCACCATAATGGTGAGCGTGTAAAAGTATCTCGCGAAGTCCGTGTGGGTATGGAGTTGACGATTCAGCAAGGTATCGACAAAAAAACCGTAGTTGTAAAAGAACTTTCTGATGTTCGTGGTCCTGCACCTGTGGCACAGAAACTGTATGAAGAAACTGAAGTCAGTATCGCTCGCCGGGAATTGATTGCATCACAAAGAAAGTTGCATAATCTAGCGCGTCCCGATCATCGGCCAAGCAAAAAAGAACGTCGAGACATCAGTCGATTCAAGAATGAAAATAGTCAGAACTTTGATCAACATTGGTCATATAATGATGATTAAATTCAAGCGTCAGCATGTGTCGTAACACTGCTGGATTTTATAGAACACAAGGGAAATTTCTGTCACTATATTCCTGTGGAACGAAGCTCTAATGTAAGACATCCACTTGAGTACTAAGTTTGTGACATCGTATTGAGGTTGTAAGATGGATGAGAATAAAAACAAGGCGCTCAATGCTGCCTTAAGCCAGATTGAAAAACAGTTTGGTAAAAACACAGTGATGCGTCTTGGTGACAATACCGTGCAAGCAGTTGAAGCTGTATCTACAGGCTCTTTAACGCTTGATATTGCACTCGGTATTGGTGGTTTACCGAAAGGCCGTATTATCGAGATTTATGGTCCTGAATCTTCAGGTAAAACCACAATGACATTGCAAGCGATTGCTGAATGTCAAAAAGCTGGCGGTACATGTGCATTCATCGATGCCGAGCACGCGCTTGATCCTCAATATGCCCGTAAACTCGGTGTAGATATTGATAACCTGCTGGTTTCTCAACCAGATAACGGTGAACAGGCACTTGAAATCGCTGACATGCTGGTACGTTCTGGCGCAATTGACCTGATTGTAGTCGACTCTGTTGCTGCATTGACGCCTCGCGCCGAGATTGAAGGCGAAATGGGTGACTCACATATGGGTCTGCAAGCACGTTTGATGAGCCAGGCACTGCGTAAAATTACCGGTAATGCCAAGCGTTCAAACTGTATGGTGATTTTCATTAACCAGATCCGTATGAAGATTGGTGTAATGTTCGGTAGCCCGGAAACAACTACTGGTGGTAATGCACTAAAATTCTATGCTTCTGTACGTCTGGATATCCGCCGTATCGGTCAGGTGAAAGAAGGCGACGAGATTGTAGGTTCTGAAACCAAAGTCAAAGTTGTGAAAAATAAAATGGCGCCTCCATTCAGAGAAGCTCTGTTCCAGATTCTGTATGGTAAAGGTGTTAACCATCTTGGTGAACTGATTGACCTTGCAGTACAGCAAGAAATTGTTCAGAAAGCGGGTGCATGGTATTCATATCAAGGCGACAAGATTGGCCAAGGTAAGAACAATACCATCCGTTATCTGGAAGAACACAAAGAGCTGGCGGATACTATTGAAAAACTGATCCGTGAGCAACTGCTTACTACAGGCAAAGTAGTCGAAGATAAAGACGAAGAAGAACCAGCAGACTTTCTGGATGCATAATCCTTGAACGTCATAACAGAGCGCCCTACGGGGCGTTTTTGTTATTATGGAATAGATATTTTTATCGAGATCAATATGTCAGACGCAAAATTCAGCAAACTTTTGGACTATGACGCGATTAAACAGCAGTTTGGTGATGCTGAAGACTCAGTCACTCCTGCACCTGTTGAGCCACAGACTTTGCCAGAATTTGATCCGGAAGACAGCTTATTTGGTAACTCCGATAAAGAGCAGAAGAAACCCGGTCTAACCGGCACCCGTTTGCGTTCTTATGCATTTGCTGTACTAACTCGCAAAGAATACTCCAAAGCTGAACTCATTGAGAAACTGGCGCTTTATGCAGAAGATCGAAATGAAGTGGTCACTTTGGTTGAAGAGCTATCTAGAGAAAACTATCAAAGTGATCAACGTGTCGCTGAAATCATGTTATCGAGCCAAAAGCGTAAAGGCAAAGGTCCCAATCAGATTAAAATGAAGCTGAAAAGCAAAAAAATTGATACTGCCCTGATCAGTGAAGAACTAAAAGAAACGGACTGGGTACAACAGGCTTATGAACTGAAGCTTAGAAAATATGGTCCAGAAGTGACGAAAGACCCAAAACTTAAAGCCAAACAGATCCGTTTTCTAATGTATCGTGGTTTTGAAATGGATGCGATCATGAAAGCGATTAGCCGCAAAGCCGAAGATTAATTCTTTTGTATTTGTGAAAAATATGCTTAGGCTATTTTTTTATTTTCCTCTTTGCCATCCTGCTTAACTTAAATAGTTTCCCTTAATTTACAATTAATCCCGAACAACAAAAAGCTTTCAAAAGCTCAAATTAAGATAGTCTATTCAAAAGATTGAATTTCAATATTCCAAACAATATGGCATCCACGAAAGCAGCTGTGAATAGAAGATTGAAAGTAAAGATTAAAAGGAATAGAAAACAATAGAAATTAAGATTGAAAAATAAAAAAATAATATAGAGAAATTTTATAATTATAAATCTGGTGGCAACCCTACCAGCAAAGCTCCGGCACATCATAGATCTACTACCGTTGCTACCTTCCGGTCCTGGCGGGGTTCATAGAGTACAATTGCGAAGTAACCGGCAGGGCTACCATTACAGGAACAGAGTATAGAGATTTTTATTGAAGTTGCAAGGGCTGTATTTCAAATTTTCGGCATAAGCTATCCGTTTGATTATTTTAAAAACAATATACCCCATTATGCTGATTTTTTAATATTCTTCACAATTAATTCATGAATATCGAAATTCACATGATCTTTGTAAAACCTTGTTGCAATTTCTAAAAATGCCGTTTTAAATGTGAAGCTATAAACAGGTTATCTCTTTTAGAATAAATGAGCTGCGGATACATAATCTCGCCAAGAATCATGGAACTTATATGATGTTTAAGAAACAGGTATTGTGTGCCCTCACTGCACTCTGTACAACCTCTCTTTTTGCTGCGATTCCTATCGAATCACGTGGACTCAGCCAAGGTGCTCAATCAAATAATATCAGCACTCAATCTGCCATTGCTACAGGTGCAGATGCACCTCAGACCAATACCAGCTGGCAGCTCATGCAAAAAAACCAGCAGCTTGAAAATGATCTACGCAGTTTACGTGGAAAAATCGAAGAACAAGAAAATGAAATCGAGAGATTAAAGAGCGAATTAACCAACCGCTATGCCGATCTGGATCAACGTCTGGAACTATTGCAGCAAAAAATTGAACCTGCTGAAGATACCTCCACGGAGGATAACCAACAGGATATTTCTCCCAGTTTAAGCTCTAATGCTCCAGCTACCACTCATCAGGCATCCACAACGCAACAGCCGAGTGAGCAGGAAAAAGCGGCTTATACCATTGCACTAGATGCCTATAAAAATGGTGGTGCAGCTAAAGCCATTGCGCCCATGCAAAATTTCATCAAGAATAATCCGAATAGCGTCTATATCAGCAATGCTCACTTCTGGTTAGCCGAATTTAACCTGTCGATTGATCCGCCGAATTTTAATGAAGCAAAGAAGAATTATCTGATCGTGGTTGACCGCTATCCGAATTCTGCAAAAGCCTCTACTGCCCTTTATCAGCTTTATAATATTAGTAAGGATGTAGAAAAGAACGCTACTCTTGCTTCACAATATAAAGCGAAACTACTCAAGAACTATCCGAAAGCTGAAGAAGTTAAATTTTTGAAGTAAATAAAAAGTCCCATAAAAAAAGACACCACGAAGGTGTCTTTTTTTAATTCTACTTTCATTTCTTTAGCTTAGCGCACAATGCCACGCTTTGATTGTTCGAGTGAATCAATCAGACGTTGTGCTTCAGAAACTTCTGGAAGAATCTCGTTACGGATTTTCTCAATAGCTTCCTGAGTCGTTAAACCAGATTTGTAAATCAGCTTAAAGGACTCACGTAAACCGTTAATTACGTCTTTCGACCAGCCTTTACGACGCATGCCTTCAACATTCATGGCAAATGCATGTGCCGGATTACCCGATACCATCACATAGGCAGGAACATCTTTCAGAATCAGTGAAGCGCCCCCAATCATGCTGTAAGAGTCAATTTTACAGAACTGGTGAATACCTGAGTTACCACCAATCACGACATAATCGCCTACGTGTACGTGACCCGCTACACCGACATTATTTGCGAAAATATTATGATCACCAACTATACAGTCATGTGCAATATGGGTATTTACCATTAACAGGTTATGACTGCCAATCTTGGTAATACCTTTGTCTTGCACCGTACCACGGTGCAGACTGCAGTGTTCACGGATCTTGTTATAATCACCAATTTCCAGCCAGGTTTCCTCACCTGCATATTTCAGATCCTGGCAGACTTCACCGACACTGGCGAACTGAAAAATTTCATTATGTTCACCAATACGTGTGAAACCACCCACCACGACATGTGAATGCAGTTTGGTACCAGCACCAATCGTGACATTTGGCCCAATAATACAGTAAGGGCCAATCTGTACATCTGCAGCAATTACTGCAGATGCGTCAATGATGGCAGTTGGATGAATTAGGGGATTATTGCTCATGCCTGCTCGACTTTCAGATGGGAAACCATAATTTCCGCGGTTGTTGCGACAATGCCATCTACTGTGGCAATGCAATTATATTTATAAATGCCACGTTTTTGCATCACTAATTCAGATTTAAGTACTAATTGGTCACCAGCAACCACTTGTTTTTTAAATCGAACCTTCTCAGCGCCAGCAAAAAGGAATAATGAACCTTCTTTTGGAGTTTCATTATTCATGACAAAACCAAGGATACCTGAGATCTGTGCTAATGCCTCTACAATCAATACGCCTGGCATGATTGGATAGTTCGGAAAATGGCCTTGCAGAAACTCTTCATTAATTGAGACGTTTTTATAACCAACAATGCCATTTTCGGTAATATCAACAACGCGATCTACCAGCAGAAATGGATAGCGATGGGGTAAATATTCACGAATCTTTTGAATATTCATTGGCAATTCAGGCTTCGTGAATGTAGGCAAATTCGACTCTGTCATCATAATTATTTACGCAACTTAAATGTTGATTCAATGGACTCAATTTGAGATTGCATATGATCCAATCGTTTCACCAACTGGGTCAATGGCACATCTGCTAATTGTCTTAAGCGAACCACTGTGCGTTTCCATTGCTGATTTGGCAACAATCCCATGCCTGAAGAATAAGTGCCTTCTTCAGTAATGTTATTTGTCACCATTGACATTCCTGTCAAGGTCACATTATTGGTGATATGTAGGTGTCCTGCTACCCCACAGGCCCCCGCAAGAATACAGTTTTTGCCAATCGTGGTACTGCCGGCAATCCCGCATTTGGCTGCAATCGCAGTGTTTTCACCAATCTTAACGTTATGGGCGATTTGCACAAGATTATCAATAATGACACCTTGTTCCAGAATTGTGTCATCCAGTGCACCCCGGTCAATACTACAGTTTGAGCCGATCCGGACATCATCTGCAATACGGACTGAACCCAACTGGGCAATTCGATGCCATTTCCCTTGATAAGGTGCAAACCCAAAACCTTCACTACCAATTACGGTATTGGCATGGATCCGAACACGATTACCGATTTTTGTAGCACCTGTTAAAGTCACATGTGCATCAATAAAACAGTCCCGACCAATTTCAACCTGGTCGTCGATCTGAACGTGTGACTGGATAATCGTATTTTCACCCACCACACAATTCTCACCAATAACGGCATAGTGGCCAATATAGGCACTGTCAGCAATGATGGCAGATGGATGAATTTGTGCGGTACTTTCAATTCCCTGAGTCGTATGCTTTTTTTCAAAAACGTGAGTCAGAATTGCAAAAGCCAGATAAGGGTTGGCCACTACAATGAAGTTTTGCTGGGAAGTTAGCTGCTCTTTTAATTCAGCAGTCACAATTAAAGCGCCTGCCTTACTCTGGGCTGCCTGTTCCAGATATTTATCTGCATTGACAAATGCAAGGTCATGAGAGGTTGCATTTTCAAGACTTGCCAAACCTCTCAAACATAAATCTGCCTGACCTACATACTCACCTTGGACAAGACGAGCGAGGTTAGCTAACTGAAGTTTTTGATGATTCATCGATTATTTAATTGCATTAACCTTTTGAATCATTTTATCAGTTAAATCATACTTCGCGTCATAAGCAAGTACGGAATTTTTATTTAAAACCACATCTAGCTTGTTTTCTTGGCGTAATTGTTCAGCAGCACGCTTCAAATTTCCTTCAAAAGCTTTATTTACACTTTGCATACGCGTTTGCACGGTTGCCTGTACCTGTTGCTGCACCCCTGCCAGTTGAGTCGCTTTACCTTCAAATTCTTTGGCTATTTTTTCACGTTCTGCCTGCGTTTTTGCAGCCTGACCTCTTTGCTTGATTGCAGCAAGATCTTTTTGAAACTGTGCAATTTGGGCAGTTTGTGGCTTGATTTCATTTTCCAGAGCGGTATTTTGCTGCTTTAAATAGGTACTGTTTTGTACTACTTTTTCCAGATCAACGATTCCGTAATCATCTGCATGTGACAATGAAGTTAAACCCGCTAAAGCAATACCCATTGCCATCATCATTTTTTTCATATTTTTACCCATTTAAAAAATTTTGCTCACAAAACCTGATGGCTTTATGAGCAAAATCTGTATTTAAGATCAAAGTTTTCTTAGAAAGTACGTCCAATTTCAAACTGAACATTTTGAGTTTCATCACCGTCTTTATCATTCAACGGGTATGCATAGCTCAGTGATAATGGACCAATCATGGTAATCCAGGTGAAACCAGCACCTACGCTATAACGCATATTACCTGCATCGAAACCAAAGTTATCTTTACAGTATTGTTTTGCATTGATACCCAGATCATTAATATCACCCGTTAAATATAATTTTCCAGATGGTACATCACATTGGGTATCAAATACTTGAGCTCCTTCAGCAAAGAGTACCGGACGAACCTGACGTGCCCAATCCCCTTTAAATGGTACAGGAAGGACTAATTCAGTACCAAACTGGACTAAAGCGTTACCACCTACCTCTTCTGGATCAAAATCTTTTTTACGTGATTCATTATAAGTTACTCCAGGATATTTAGGTCCAAGTGTACTATTTTCATAACCACGTACTGAACCATAACCACCGGCATAGAAGTTCTTGTAGAAAGGCAGGTCATTACCATAACCTAAACGACCATAACCACGCAAAACAAAATCTTTGCCTAATGGGAAGAAAGCTTGTGCATCATAAGTGAGTTTTTGATATTCCACATCACTACCTGGCAAGGCAATTTCTGCATTGACACGATGTGACATACCTGTAGTCGGGAACATTGGACGGTTCAAGGTGTTATAAGACCAACCTAAATTTAAATTATAAGTTAAAAATTCCCCACCGAACTTATCATCGAATGATGTAAAACCAATATCTCCATTACCTTGATCTCGGCAAAGAAGATCAAAATAACCTTCAGGTGGGTTTGTAGGTCGTGGTAGTGACGGGTCTCTTTCTCTATCAATATCCCATTGAGATTTTATAATATTACTTGAACAATATTGCCCTTCACCTTTAGGTTTACCACCATTTGCCAGTAAATAGTCACGTACATATGTAGATACGTATGGCCCTGTGGTCACTTCAGTCTGATCTATATTCAGACCTAGGCTTACACTTTGGTTCTCATCAATTGGATAACCAAAATTAATACCACCACCAAAACTGTCTGTAACATAATTATTTACGTTGTAATTATCATCAAGCTTTGTTTTACGGTAGTAAAGATTATAACCGCGCCGTACACCATCAATCGTGAAGTACGGGTCCATTACACTCAAGTTATAATAATCTTGAGTTTCGGAACGTGACAGATCAATCGAAACGCTGTTCCCTGTACCCAGGAAGTTAGTCTGACTTAGACCAGCCTGGAACGTTACACCACCACTTTGAGAGAAACCAACAGCTAGAGTACTTGTACCTGAATGCTGCTCTTCAACTGCCACATTCAAATCAATCTGATCTGGTGATCCCGGAATACGAACAGGTTTGATATCAACTGTTTTGAAGAAACCAGTACGTTCTAAACGTACTTTAGACAGGTCAATCTTCTCATTGCTTGCCAGCGCACTTTCCATCTGGCGCATTTCACGACGTAATACCTCATCGGCAGTTTTAGAATTACCTGTGAAGTTGATCCGACGCACAGTGACTTGTTGACCTGGGTTAATATAATAGTTCAGGTCAACCTGTTTAGTTTCGTTATTGATTTGAGGTACAACATTTACTTCAGCATAGTAATAACCAGCATTACCATATTTACGTAGCAATAGCTGCTTGACCGCATTCACTCGTTCCTGAGAGTATGTGTCGCCTTCTTTATACAATTGCAAAGCTTGTAGCTCTTCAGGTTTATAAAGCGCATCACCCAGGAATTTGGTTTGTCCAAACTTAAACTGTTCGCCTTCATTGACTGAAACTTCAATAAAGACATTCTTTTTATCTTCACTCAAATTCAGACTTGAATTGGTAATATTGAAGTTGATGTAACCGCGGTTCAGATACATCGCACGTAAAGCTTCCAAACTCGCAGCCATTTTTTCACGTGCATAACGGTCATTACGCGAAATGACCGAGCTCCAGCCACTTTCTTTAACAGCGAATGCCTGTTTGATATCTGATTCTTTAAAGACAGTATTACCGATAATATTGATATCAAAAACTTTAGCGGCTTTACCTTCAACAAAATCAATCAGCACTTCAACGCGGTTATTTGGTCGCGGTGTCGTTGTTACCGTAATATCGGCATCATAACGACCTTGCTGCATATATTGCTGTTCCAGCTCGGTTTCGACTGTTTGCAGTGCAGATTTCTTCAGTACCTCACCTTCAGCCAGACCCATTTTTTTCAGGCCTTCTTCCAGCGCTTCCTTTGGAATCAGCTTATTGCCTTTCAGCTCAATTTTCGAAATTACCGGACGTTCTACGACCTGGAATACCAAGGTATTGCCCTGTTGAACGGCTTTGATGTCATCAAATAGTCCAGATGCATACAGGCTACGAATCGCATTGGCAATGATCGGATCATTCACCCGGTCACCACTGTTGATTGGCACCAAGCCGTACACATTTTCAGGAGTTAAACGTACCAATCCATCAAATTTTATATCTTGTACAATGAAGTCTTCTGCCGCATATACTTGTTGTGCTACTGCCATTGCACTAACGAGTGCCAAAGGCATAAATAAATGTGTGTGCTGCATGCCAGTCTTTTCCGCTGTTAATTATTCCATTTACGTTATTATAAACGCATAAAGTCATTAAATAATGCCAAAAGCATCATACTGCCGAGCAGTACCATACCAATTTTTAATCCAACCAATTGTATTTGTTCAGAAACAGGTTTACCACGAATTAATTCGATAAAATAATAAACCAGATGTCCGCCATCAAGCATTGGGATTGGCAATAAGTTTAATATCCCTAAACTTACACTCATTAGCGCCATAAAGGAAATAAAAGTTTCCCAACCCATTTCCGCGCTTTGTCCCGCCACTTTGGCAATGGTAATCGGGCCAGAAAGATTATCCAGACCAATCAGACCACGTACCATTTTGACGATCGAGTTCAGAATCATTGAAGACAGATGTGCTGTCTTGTCAAAGGCCATCACCATCGCCTCAACAGGCGTATAGTGAATCGTCTGTTTATATTCAGCAGGAATTGTCACCTTGCCCGGATCGCTTTGAACTCCGAGCATACCGGT
This sequence comes from Acinetobacter sp. YH12072, assembly GCF_013419565.1. Taxonomy (NCBI): domain Bacteria; kingdom Pseudomonadati; phylum Pseudomonadota; class Gammaproteobacteria; order Moraxellales; family Moraxellaceae; genus Acinetobacter; species Acinetobacter sp. YH12072. Next base: position 92,870 of record NZ_VOZV01000009.1, read on the forward strand.
TACATTCCCCATATTGTCACGTTTGCCTTGCGGCATGACCTGAAGATGCACGACCTGATTACCACGTAATACATCTATCTTAAGTAATTTTTCTGGTGATGCCTGTACCACTTGTACCACATCGAACCAGTCTTTCATCTGTACACCATCAATGGCCAGAATCTTGTCACCTTCTTTAAGCCCCTGACGAATGGCTGCACCATCTTCACTCAGTTTGCTCACCACAGCCGGAATTTCCGGACGATATGGCAAGAAACCTAATGTATCAAGAGGTGACTGACTTTGATCTTTAAGAAAGTCCTGAATTGGTAACTGGAATATCTTGTTTTCACCCGCACGGTCCGCCTGAATCGAGACCACACCAGTTTCACCCACACGATCCACCAAGGCATAACTCAGTTTTTCCCAAGTTTCGACTTGTGTACCATCTACAGCGACAATCTTGTCGCCCGGCTGCATCTGTACCGCGGCTGCAGGTGTGTTTGGTAAGACCTTACCTACACGAGTATTCAGCTGTTCCTGTGCAGGTAAAAAAAGTACCCAAAACAGGACAACAGCTAAAAGCAGGTTAATGAGAGGACCCGCAGCAACGATGGCAATACGTTTCCAGGGATGCTGACGGTTAAAGGCTTTAGGCAAGTCTTCTTCTGCCACACTGCCTTCACGCTCGTCCAGCATTTTGACATAACCACCCAAAGGCAAAGCTGAAAGCTGATATTGGATACCGGATTTTTTGGAAGTCCACTTTAGAAGGGTTGGTCCAAAACCAATGGAATAGACCAGTACTTTAACGCCCAGTTTACGTGCCACAATGTAGTGACCAAACTCGTGAATCGCAATTAAGGGACCGAGTAATAGGATTGCGGCTGCAATAATAAACAAGGCGTTCATGTCTTAACTTCCTTTATTCACAACATATTGCTGTGATAAACCTCGTGCTGTGTGATCTGCATGCAGGATAGTATCCAGATCGTGTGCTGGTTGATTGTCCATCTGGTTCAGGACAGTTTCAACCACCTGAGGAATTTGGGTAAATCTGATTTGCTGATTTAAAAATGCAGCAACTGCAATTTCATTGGCCGCATTCAAAATTGTAGGCGCAATTCCACCACTCTTCATGGCTTGACGCGCTAATTTCAGTGCCGGAAAACGAACCACATCCGGTTCCTGAAAATTCAGTTGTGAATGCTTAAACAAATCCAGAGCCGGGATATGGGTACTGATCCGTTGTGGCCATGCCAAAGCATGTGCAATTGGCGTGCCCATATCCGGGTTACCCATTTGTGCCAATGTCGACCCGTCCACATATTGCACCATGGAATGAATAATACTCTGTGGATGCACAACAACTGTAACAAATTGTTCTTGAACTGCAAACAAATGACACGCTTCGATAAGTTCCAGCCCTTTATTCATTAAAGTAGCTGAATCTACGGAAATCTTTTGCCCCATTGACCAGTTTGGATGTTTGCAGGCTTGGGCAGGTGTCACATCATGCAATTGTTCAAGAGAATAGTTCAGGAATGGACCGCCAGAAGCAGTCAGTAAAATCTGATGAACACCGAGCTTAGGTTGACCATTGCGTTCGGCATCAAAGTAGTTTTGAGGCAGGCACTGGAAAATAGCATTATGTTCAGAGTCGACTGGCAACAAGAGTGCACCATAATCTCGCGCGGCTTGCATCATGATGTCACCAGACATGACCAAGGCTTCTTTATTGGCCAATAGGACACGCTTACCCGCTTTGACTGCAGCCAATGTAGAAAGCAGACCTGCCGCCCCGACAATTGCTGCCATCACGATATCAACATCCGCATGCTCTGCGACTGAAATTAAGCCCGCTTCGTTCTGAAGAATTTCGATATCTGATAAGCCCTGCACTTGTAGCAACTGAGAAAGTTCATCGACTTTATTTGCAGGTACTACCGCCACTTTAGGACGATACTGCTGACAGATTTCTGCCAGCTCAGTAATACGACTTTGCGCTGTCACAGCGAAAACCGAGTAAGCTTCAGGATGTTGCTGCAAAATTTTTAAAGTACTTTGACCAATTGAACCTGTAGCACCCAGTATACAAACAGCTTGTGACATTTATAAATCTACGCCAATAAGTTTTAAAACATATATGCCTGTTGCAAAGATAGGAGCTGCAGCAAGCAAAGAATCAATACGATCTAGTACACCACCATGACCCGGCAAAATACGGCCCGAATCCTTGATTCCAGCACGACGCTTGATCATGGATTCAAACAAGTCACCTAGCACTGAACTAAACACGGTAATAACAGAAAGGATCAGGAACAGACATAGCTCTGGCCAGGTCATATCCAGATAAAGTGAAGCGACGACAACCACGATGAGCATGGAGGTAAGAATACCGCCGTATAGACCTTCTACCGACTTGTTTGGGCTGACATTTGGTGCGAGTTTTTTCTTGCCGAATTTGCGTCCAACAAAGTAAGCGCCACTGTCTGCACCCCATACCAGCAGAAACAGGTACATCAACCACCATGGGGAGTTTAGCCAAACCGAGAAGATTGCTGTAACAGCAGCAGAAACCAGTACAATCCCGATGCCGTGCAAGCTGACATTGTACCAGCCATCATAATCAGGATAGGTTTTAACCCAGTAGATACTCAGCAACCAGGTCAGGATAGATGCAGACCATAATAATAAAGCCACATCCCAATAGTATAAAGCCAGTGCAGATAAGGCTGCAGTCAACAGACCATAGCCCCACGCCACTGGCTTGATTACATTTTTACATTTTCGTGGCATGAGTTTAAACCACTCATAGCCTGCCACCCCGGCAGCCACAACCATCAATGCGAACATTGGATATTGTGATTTGGTCGCAAACATACAGCTCAGTACGACTGCAACCAGCACCAATGCGGTTATAATCCGCTCAAACATGTGTATTAATTCTCAAGTCTTTCTTGAAGAATCTGCTCTGATGTTTTACCGAAACGACGTTCGCGCCCGCCAAATACAGCAAGTGCGTCATCGAATTCCTCTACGGTAAATTCTGGCCATAAGGTCTCAGTAAAATACAGCTCTGCATATGCTGCCTGCCAGAGCAGGAAATTGGACAGGCGGAAATCTCCACCGGTACGAATCAGCAGATCAACAGGCGGCAAGTCACTCAAACTGACATATTGACCGAACACATCAGTATCAATTGCTTCAAGATCTAATTTATTTGTTAAAACATCCGCAGCAATCTGCTTTGCAGCTTGTGCCATGTCCCACATTCCACCATAGCTGATTGCAATAGTAAGCGTCATACTATCGAAATTAGCAGTCCTTTGTTCTGCTTGCAACATCAATGCTTGCAGTTCAGGAGATAAACGCGACCGATCACCAATAAAACGTAAAGCAATATTAAATTTTTGCATACGTGGCAACTGTTCATGAATCGTGTCTTCCAACAACTTCATGAGCAAGTCGACCTCATATTGGGGACGGTTCCAGTTTTCGCTGGAGAATGCAAAGACCGTTAAAGCCTGGATATTTCTTTTTCTACAATATTCAACAATCGGGTCTAGAACCGTTTTTCCTTCACGGTGTCCATCGCCTTTCTGCATCTGATTTTTTTTGGCAAAACGATTGTTGCCATCCATGATGATGGCAACATGTTTTGGAAGACGGGAATTTTCTTCAGAAGCGGTCATTGATGAATTAGACCTTCATCAATTCAGCTTCTTTCGCAGCCAAGCGCTTGTCAACTTCAGCAACAAATTTGTCTGTGATTTTCTGAATTTCGTCAGATGCACGACGTTCATCATCTTCAGAAATTTCTTTTTCTTTCAACAATGCTTTGATGTCACCCAATACATCACGACGGATGTTACGGATCGCAACTTTGGCATTTTCAGCTTCGTTACGTGCAACTTTCTGCATGTCACGACGAGTTTCTTCAGTCAATGCGGCCATTGGTACACGGATCGCGTCAGCAGTAATCGGGTTCAAACCAAGATCAGACTCACGGATCGCCTTATCAATCGCAGCAACCATTGAACGTTCAAATGGTTGAACCAGCAATGTACGTGAATCTTCCACGCCTACGTTTGCAACCTGATTCAATGGCACATCAGAGCCGTAGTAAGGAACCATGACGCCGTTCAAAATTGATGGATGCGCACGTCCGGTACGAACTTTAGCGAAACCATGTTCTAACGAGTCAAGAGACTTGTTCATACGCTCTTCTGCGTCTTTTTTAAGATCGTTAATCATATGATCTTCCTTACTTAATTCTTAAAAGATGTATTTACTAAATTAGGAGGTAGTATAAAGGGCTTTGTAGCTCACGTCATTAATTGGTGACGTGAGTTCCTTCTTTTTCACCCATCACCACTGAAAGCAATGCGCCAGATTTGTTCATGTCAAATACTTGAAGTGGCACATTGTGGTCACGACATAAGCAGATCGCAGTTAAATCCATGACGCCCAACTTCTCGTCCAACACCTGATCAAATGTCAATGTGTCGTATTTCACGGCATCTTCGTATTTGCTTGGATCTTTGTTGTAAACACCATCAACCTTAGTAGCTTTCAGGATCAGGTCAGATTCAATCTCGATACCACGCAAACAAGCTGCTGTATCCGTAGTAAAGAACGGATTACCTGTACCCGCTACAAATACGCACACTTCACCTTGAGTCAGATGACGAATCGCATCACGGCTAGAATAAGATTCAACCACTGCACCAATCGGTAATGCAGACATCAAACGGGTTTTGATATTACGGCGTACCAAAGCATCACGTAATGCCAGACCGTTCATGACAGTTGCCAGCATACCCATCTGGTCACCGGTTACACGACCTACCAGACCATCTTTTTGCAACTGGCTACCACGGTACAGGTTACCACCGCCCACGACGATACCGACTTGTACACCCAAACCCACGAGATGCGCAATAGAAAGTGACATCTGATCGAGCACTTGTGCATCGATACCCATGTCTTTGTTCCCTGCCAGTGCTTCACCAGATAGCTTTAGCAGGATGCGACCAAATCGTGGCTTTTTAGAATCCAACATCATAAAACTCCAAATTATTTAATCTAAATTCTTTTAATTCAAAATCTTAAGCAGACTTGATTGAGATCAGCTTAGCAAATAAATCATATTCATCTGCATCAGTGATTTCGACTTCAAGCAAATCCCCTGCCTTAATCACACTTTTGTCGATATCTTCAACAAAAACATTACCATCAATTTCAGGCGCATCCGCATATGAGCGTGCTACAGCAACCGGGAATTCTTCTTCTAGATCATCGACTAGCACAGTCATTTTCTGGCCAATACGTTTTTGTAGCTTCGCTGCTGAAATTTCCTGCTGAACCTGCATGAAACGTTCATAACGTTCTTGCTTGATCTCTTCCGGCACATGGTCTGGAAGATCATTCGCTGTCGCACCTTCAACTGGTGAATAAGTAAAACAGCCCACACGATCTAGCTGTGCTTCTTTCAGCCAGTCCAGAAGCATCTGGAAATCTTCTTCCGTTTCGCCCGGGAAACCCACCACAAATGTAGAACGGATGACTAGGTCAGGACATTTCTCACGCCATACTTTTAAACGCTCCAGTGTATTTTCACTGTGCGCTGGACGTTTCATCAGTTTCAGGATTCTTGGGCTGGCATGCTGGAATGGAATATCCAGATAAGGCAGGATTTTGCCTTGAGCCATCAAATCGATCACGGCATCTACGTGTGGATATGGATAAACATAGTGCAGACGCACCCAGATGCCCAATTGACCCAATGCTTCACACATGTCATAGAATTTGGTTTTAACTGGCTGGCCGTTCCAGAAGTCCAGTTTGTATTTGGTGTCGACACCATAAGCAGAAGTATCTTGGGAGATCACGAGTACTTCTTTGACACCTGAACGTTTCAGTGCTGCAGCTTCTTCAAGCACAGAACCAACTGGACGGGAAACCAGATCACCACGCATACTTGGAATGATGCAGAAGGTACAACGGTGGTTACAGCCTTCTGATATTTTCAAGTACGCATAGTGTTTCGGAGTAAGACGAATGCCTTGCTCAGGAACTAAATCAATAAATGGATTGTGTTTTGGCGGCTCAGGAACATATTCATGTACCGCATCCATCACTTCTTCATAGGCCGCTGCACCTGTCACTTTCAGGACGTTCGGGTGCATTTGGCGAATTTTATCTTCGTCTTTTCCTAGACAACCTGTTACGATTACACGACCATTCGCGCTCATCGCTTCACCGATGGCATCTAAAGACTCTTGTACTGCAGATTCAATAAAACCACAGGTATTTACTACTACTAAATCAGCACCGTCATAATCCGATGCGACATCATAACCTTCAGTCTTTAACTGAGTTAAAATTCGTTCAGAATCTACCAATGCCTTAGGACAACCTAAAGATACAAAACCGACTTTGGGGGACTTCATGAATCTGCGCTCCACTAGAATGCGCGTATTGTATGTCTTTTCGCATCATAAAAATAGTTGAAATGGCCACTCTTTGCATCACGCACTAAAATAACGCCATAAAATATTCAATATAAAAGCTTATGCACCAAAATGAATCATTTTAGGTTTACAGCCTCAATTTAATCCGTTATACCTGAGTTTGATTGGGCATCCCTGTCAGATTTCGTGCATTTTTCAGCAAAATTTTAACAAGAGTTCTAAAGTTGGCGTGCATCTTGCTTATTTTGCCTCAAATCTGAACTTTGAAATTGTTATTTTGCTTTATGAAGATGCCATTGCGCCATTTTAATACAGGAAAACCACCGCTAATGGATCAGCCTCTTTCCATCGACTATCGCCTTTTGGTGGACAACCTGACCACTGCCATTATGCTGGTTGATAGTCATCTGAATATTTATTACTTAAATACAGCCTGCGAGGCTATGTTTGATGTCAGCCTGTTACGCGCATCAGGCACGCCGGTATTAAATATACTGCAAGCGCCGACAGATGAATTCAATACTGAAGAATCACTCTATAACACGCTGCATACTGGCCAACCTTATACTCGCCGTGAGGCGACAATCATCGTTAACTTTAAAGACATTCATGTGGACTATACGGTTTCCCTGCTCAATGCGGGCAAGCCAAATCATCCTTTATTGTTGATCGAGCTGAATCAGCGTGACCGTATGCTGAAAATCTCACGTGAAGAAAACTATATCCAGCAGCATCAAGTTGCGCGCCAATTAATTCGTGGCGTGGCACATGAAATCAAAAATCCACTTGGTGGCATTCGTGGTGCAACCCAGCTTCTGGCACGTAGCCTTGAAGATCCAAAATATAAAGAGTTCACTGACATTATTATTAGTGAAGTGGATCGCCTGAGAAATCTGGCAGATAGCATGCTCGGTTCACGCCAGTTACCAAGCTATGAAATGGTTAATGTGCATGAGCCTTTAGAACGCGTCCGTTCACTGATTGTGAACCAGACTAAAAAGAAAATTAAAATTACCCGGGACTATGACCTGTCCCTGCCGGAAGTTCTGGCAGATCGCGATCAGCTGATTCAGGTCATGCTAAATATCTGCGTGAATGCCGTTCAGGCGATGACAGAAAACAAGGATTTCTTTGTCGAGCATCAACCGGAACTTATTTTAAGAACCCGGATTCAGCGTCTTTATACCATTAGTGGTGTGATTCACCGATCTGTGGTTCGAATCGACATTGAAGATAATGGCCCTGGTGTTCCAGACGATATTATCGAAGCCGTGTTCTACCCGCTTGTGACCAGCCGTGCCAAAGGTACCGGACTAGGTCTCAGCATTGCTCAAAATATTATGCATCAACATAACGGAATGATTGAATGCCAGTCAGTTCCAGGAAAAACCGTATTTAGCTTATTTTTACCTTGGGAGTCAGATCATGTCGCGAAATAAAATATGGGTGATTGATGACGATCGTGCCATGCGTTGGGTACTAGAAAAAACATTTAAAGAAGAAGGTTTCGACGTTACTAGTTTTGAAGAAGCCCAGTCAGCACTTGATCAGTTGGGCGTAGATGCACCTGATGTGATCCTAACCGATATCCGTATGCCAGGTATTGATGGTCTGACCTTTTTAGGCAAGGTGAAAAATACCAATCCTGATTTGCCGGTTATTATTATGACGGCGCATTCGGATCTGGAATCTGCTGTATCCAGTTATCAAACAGGTGCTTTTGAATACCTGCCAAAACCATTTGATATTGATGAAGCATTGGCACTGGTCAATCGTGCGATTTTACATATCACCAAATTACAGCAGCAAGAATCTGCCAAATCTGCACCAACCATTCAATCGACTGAGATCATTGGTGAATCGCCTGCCATGCAGGAAGTCTTCCGTGCCATTGGTCGTTTGTCTCAATCACACATTACCGTGCTGATTAATGGTGAATCCGGTACAGGTAAAGAACTGGTAGCGCATGCCCTACACCGCCATTCACCGCGTAGCAATAAACCGTTTATTGCACTGAACATGGCGGCTATTCCAAAAGACCTGATAGAGACTGAATTATTTGGTCATGAAAAAGGTGCTTTTACCGGTGCAAATACGCAACGTCAAGGCCGTTTTGAACAGGCCAACGGCGGTACGCTGTTCCTGGATGAAATTGGTGACATGCCATTTGAAACACAAACTCGTTTGTTACGTGTCCTAGCTGATGGGGAATTCTATCGTGTTGGTGGTCACATTCCGGTTAAAGTTGATGTACGTATTGTGGCTGCAACGCATCAGGACCTGGAAAAGCTGGTACATGATGGTCGCTTCCGTGAAGACTTGTATCACCGTCTAAACGTGATTCGTATTCATATACCTAAACTGGCACATCGCTCTGAAGATATTCCGATGTTGGCGCAGCACTTCCTGGCGCGTGCAGGTAAAGAATTAGGCGTTAATCCTAAAATCTTGCGTCCTGAAACTCAGGAATATATGCAGAAGCTGCCTTGGCAAGGTAACGTACGTCAACTTGAAAATACTTGTCGCTGGCTCACAGTGATGATTACCGGTCGTGAAGTTTACCCTGAAGATCTCCCACCTGAATTAAAACAGATTCCAATTCAGCAACAAGATCCGGGTGCTCCAATTCCAAACCTGAATCAAATTGCACCGCATCATTGGGATGAGTTACTGGGTCAATGGGCAATCCAGAAACTGAAAAACGGTGAAATGAAGCTGTTAGATGTGGCTACACCAATGTTTGAACGCACACTCATCAATGCTGCACTACAACAAACCCGTGGTCGTAAGCGTCATGCTGCGGAGCTTTTAGGTTGGGGACGTAATACCCTCACCCGCAAGCTGAAAGAGCTCGGCATGGACAGTGCAGATGACGATGAAGTAGAAGAAGTCGAAGGCCAGGCCTGAAATTAAAAAAGCACCCTTGGGTGCTTTTTTATTGCTTATATATAATAATGAGATTCTTACACTGTTAAACCGATATAACGTGAATAACCTGCCGCGCCTAGATCCGATTTTAAAATCAGATAATTCGGATAAGTACTTGTGGTGATTTCTTCGAACATGTTGACAATGTCATCATTGGCATGCAGTTCATCCACTGTTTTTCGCATAGTTTGCTCAAATTCATCGGTGATGTATTCAAAACCGATATCCATGGCAATAAATAAGGTATGTTCACAGGGTTGAACATACTGTTCTTCTTGCCAGTTAATAATTTCTTGATGGCAATGTGGGCAAGCGATATTGTCAGTGGCTTGGATGTCGATTTCGATCAATTGGTAAGGCATCTTAATTTTTTCATAAATGTACTATCAAGATTCTATAATAGATAAATATCTTAAAAGTGTACTAATTTTTCAAATTTCTTGGTATAAATTTCGAGACATAATTATAAGTATTTATTAGATGAAAAAATTACCCCATAAAGTCGCTCGAATTTGTTGGAATTCAAATCATTGGACTGCCCCTTCCGGAATTACTGGAAAGTCAAAAGATATAAACTCCTTCGAAAACATATACGGTTTTGGATTTGAAGAATGGAATTTTGATTTATCCAAGGTTATCGATGGCTATATTTATGGATACATTCCAGCTGCCTCAGCAGGTCGTATATCAAACACTATAGATCCTATTTTTACCCTATCCCTTTACACTATTGAAAATCAAAAAAAGTATAATCAAAGATGGTGGATAGGTACGATTAATCAAGTAGAACTTGTTAACACCTCAAAATCAAAAGAAATTTATGCCATTTATGAAAAAAATGGATGGATAAATGAAAGATTTGACCAATTAAAAAATTTAGGAATCGATTACTTCCAACTATTAGATATTTATGCTGAACAATTTTTTAACATTAGATATAAATTAAAAGACGTAAATCTTCTAGAGGAACCACTAAGTTTTGATCACAAAAATCCTGCTGTAACATCGAACTATTATAATTTTTTAAACTTCACTACATTACCTAATGATATAGAAAATAATATATTGGATGCGAATAATCCAAATCAAAAAGAGAATTTTTATAGAAAAACTTATACCATAGAAGCCGCCAACTTCCAAAAAATACACTCTATAGTGCATAATTTATTAATTAAAGATTTAAAGTTAAATTTCAAAAAAGATCAAATATTTTCAGAATATTTTTTGAACAATAACACTCGTGTAGATATTGCAATTCAAGATGAATCAAAAAGTTTTATACTTTATGAAATCAAAATTGCCCGAAATTTACGTGACGCCATACGTCAATCCATAGGACAATTATTGGAATACTCTTTCACCTTACAATATCAAAATGTCAAAGAAATGAATATCGTATCTATTTTTGACGTTAATGATCCAGTTCACATTAATGAGAAAAGATTTCTTAAATCATTAGAAAAATATTTAAAAATTCCAATCTCATACCATTATGTAAAAATAGAAAATACTTAAACAAAGAAGCCCGCAGATTGCGGGCTTCTTTAATTCAAAATCTTAAGCAGATTTTTTCGCTTGGGCATTCTTACGAATCGTAATCATCACCAATTGAACGGCTGCTGGTGTTACACCCGGAATACGGCTTGCTTGAGCCAGTGTTTCAGGACGAATATCTTTTAACTTCAATGTAATTTCACGAGAAAGACCTGAAACAACATCATAGTCAAAATCAGCAGGAATCTTGGTTTCCTCTAAACGTTTCATTTGTGCAACGTCTTGATGCTGACGGTTGATATAACCTTCGTATTTCACCGCAATCTCAATTTGATCACCCACTTGTGGTGAAACTTCAGAACCTGTGAGCTCTGCAATTTGAGCGAAGGTGATGTTTGGACGTTTTAACAAATCAATTGCAGAACATTCTTTAGAAAGATCCGCACCTGTCATCTCAACGAATTTTTTACCCATTGGGTTGTTTGGTGCAGCCCAAAGATGTTGTAGACGACCTGTTTCTTTCTCTACAGCTTCCATTTTTTCACAGTAAGCTGCCCAACGTTCGTCATCAACCAGACCCATTTCACGACCGATTGGTGTTAAACGCTGATCCGCATTATCTTCACGCAACATCAAACGGTATTCCGCACGTGAAGTGAACATACGATACGGTTCTTTAGTACCTAAAGTAATTAGGTCATCAACCAGTACGCCCATGTATGCTTCATCACGTTTTGGTGTCCATTGTTCTTGATCCCATGCACGACGTGCAGCGTTCAAGCCTGCAAGCAAGCCTTGTGCGCCCGCTTCTTCATAACCGGTTGTACCATTGATTTGACCAGCAAAGTACAGGTTATTGATCGCTTTTGTTTCCAAAGTGAACTTTAATGCTTGAGGGTTGAAATAATCGTATTCGATTGCATAACCTGGACGAAGAATGTGTGCATTCTCCATACCACGGATTGAACGCACCAATTCAAACTGAACATCAAATGGTAAAGAAGTTGAAATACCGTTTGGATAAAGCTCATGTGTATCCAGGCCTTCAGGCTCAAGGAATACTTGGTGTGAATCTTTATCAGCAAATTTATGAATTTTATCTTCAATTGATGGACAGTAACGTGGACCTACACCTTCAATCACACCAGTGTACATCGGTGAACGGTCTAAACCGCCACGAATGATCTCATGGGTACGTTCATTGGTATGCGTGATGTAGCAGTTCACCTGTTCAGGGTGCATAGACACATCACCCATAAATGACATGGTTGGAGACGGGAAATCACCCGGCTGCGGTGTCATGACAGAGAAGTCGACTGAACGTGCATCAATACGTGGCGGTGTACCTGTTTTTAAACGACCTACAGGTAAGTTTAACTCACGTAAACGATGTGCCAATGAAATTGAAGGAGGATCGCCAGCACGACCGCCTGAAGCATTGTTTAAGCCAATGTGAATCACACCACCTAAGAATGTACCTGCAGTTAGCACCACAGTTTTCGCATCAAAGCGAATACCCATTTGGGTCACGACACCTTTAACAGTATCGCCTTCAACAATCAGGTCATCTGCTGCTTGCTGAAAGATATCCAGATTCGCTTGATTTTCTAAAGTCTCACGAATCGCTGCTTTATAACGAACACGGTCAGCCTGCGCACGAGTTGCACGTACTGCTGCACCTTTACGTGAATTCAGAATACGGAATTGAATACCGCCTTTATCGGCAGCCAGCGCCATCGCACCGCCCAAGGCATCAATTTCACGCACTAAATGTGATTTACCGATCCCGCCAATGGCCGGGTTACAGCTCATCTGCCCTAAAGTCTCAATGTTATGAGTTAAGAGTAATGTCTGTCGACCCATACGTGCTGCAGCCAGTGCTGCTTCCGTACCTGCGTGACCGCCACCGATAACAATGACATCGTATACTTTAGGATAGTGCATAGTGGTAAATAGAGAGATAGAAAAAGGATAGCTGAACATTATAGCAAACTTCCTTCCAAAGTTGACAAAATCACTTGAATTTATCCTTCGGAATTTACTCTGCCAGCCAATAAAGCAATGTAATTAAACTTTGCATACTTACTATATAAATTAAACATCTAAACTCAAAAAGTTACCCGACTCATATTGTTTAATATTGATTATTTTTTAATCTATAAAGTGGTCACATTACAAACAAAGGTATACATGATGAATAAGAATATTTTCCTAGCAACAGCGCTCTGCGGTCTATGTTTCGCTCCATTTGCAGCCTCAGCAAATGATAAAGTCGAGAAGGTTTATAATGCCCAAAAATACCAGCAAGTTTGTAAAGGTAAATCAGAGGGCGCTCCTGTAAGTTTTGCTTACCGCGGCATTATCTGGAATGGTACCTGTCAGCAACAGTTCTTCCCTTCCTCATCAACCAATATCAAAGGCGATGAACCTGAACTTTATACATCTTGTAGTTCAGGCGGCAAAACTTCAGCAACCATTAATGGCACTCAGGTCAATGGTAAATGTGCATTAGGCTTTACCCCTCCACGTCCACAGTCACAAATGCAAACTCAGCCTCAAACCCCATCTCAATCAGGGATGTAAATCACTATATAGCTGATTAAATATATTTTTAATCAGAAACTTAACGGGTAAAATGCATAAATTTTACCCGTTTTTATATTGCTTATTTATTCATCTACGCTAAACTCAAAACATACCTAAAAAATGAATAATAAAAAGGAAACTTCATGGATTCGGGGTTTTTTAGTTTGTTTTTGCCGATTACTTTGGCAATTACGATGATGGGGTTAGGACTACAGTTAACAGTCAAGGATTTTCTGCATGTTAGTCGTTATCCCAAGGTGATTTTTATTGTCTTATTCTCACAACTGGTCATTTTAACCGGTTTAACCTTTTTAATCTGTCTGGTACTGGATCTGCCACCATTGCTTGCTGTAGGCATGATGCTGCTAGCTGCCTCTCCAGGAGGTGCCACTGCCAATCTGCTGAGCTATCTTTATAAAGGTGATGTGGCGCTTAATATCACGTTAACCGCCATCAATACGATTATTTCTATTTTCACCTTACCTTTTATTATGAACCTGTCCCTGTACTATTTTATAGGACAGGATACCGGCATCGGCTTACCGCTTGAAAAAATGGCCCAGGTTTTTCTGATTACAATTATTCCGGTTGTGATCGGCATGCTGATTCGGGCAAAATTTCCAAAGCTTTCAGATATTGTACATATGCCAATGCGGTTTCTATCTATCGCTTTTTTAAGCATGCTCTTGATTTATGCCATTTTCCAAGAGCGCTTTAACATCATCGAATATTTTGCCAGTATCGGGATTGCTACTTCCATATTATGTTTTTCCAGCCTGTTTCTCGGTTATTGCCTGCCTTTATTAATGGATATCCCAGACAAGATGGCACGCGCCTGTACCTTTGAAGTCGGCATTCACAACACAACTGTATCAATGACGATTGCGATTTCTGTCCTCAATAATGTCACCATTGCCATCCCTGCGGGTATTTATTCAATTGTCATGTACGTTTTTGCCGGTATTTTTGGTTTTATGATTAGTCAGCAAAAGCTTAGCTATAGTGGCAAGAGTCGTTTATCAGATTTGTAACTTCCTAAGTCAAATGCCTGCTTAAGCTGTATGCTTTTTATAGAAAATTTAAAACTATTAAAATAAATTTCTATAAGGAGCATGCAGATGGACTCTGGCATCATAACAATATTCCTCCCCCTCGCACTCGCCATCATCATGGTGGGATTAGGACTCGAACTCACGCTCAAAGATTTTGCCCGGGTAAGCCAGCACCCTAAAGCAGTGCTGGTTGCCTTGTTTTGTCAATTAATTCTACTGGTAAGCATTGCTTTCATTCTATGTAAAGTTCTGACTTTACCACCTTTACTCGCTGTTGGTCTGATGTTGCTGGCCGCATCGCCAGGTGGCAGTACCGCAAATCTGTTCAGCTATCTGTTTAAAGGCGATCTAGCCCTCAATATTACCTTGACTGCGATCAATTCGGTGGTTGCTGCATTTACCTTGCCTTTAATCATGAATTTCTCGATCATGCATTTTATGCAGGACAGTCAGCAGATCAGCTTGCAGTTCGGAAAGATCCTACAAGTGTTTGGTATCATTATTATACCGGTCGCGATTGGTATGTTGATTCGTCATTATGCCCCAGCACTCACTGTAAAGCTGAATAAGCCTCTTCGCATTTTTGCAGTCCTCTTTCTGGTGCTGATTATTGCCGGAGCAATTTATAGTGAACGCGCCAATATTGCCGAATATCTGACTCAGGTAGGTTTAGCAACCGCCCTGTTCTGTCTCTTCAGCTTAATGATTGGCTATTTTGTTCCACGACTAATGAACATCAATTCTGCTCAGGCACGTGCCAGCGCTTTCGAGATCGGTATTCATAACAGTACACTCGCCATGACCATTGCACTTACTGTCATGTCCAGCACTGTGGTTGCCATGCCTGCTGCGGTCTATTCCATCTTCATGTATATCTTCGCGGCTATTTTTGGATTATTACTGAATCGCTTTGCTCCAGTAACTGCACGTCCTAGCATTTCTCCCACTCAGGAAAATGCGTTTTAACCGGTTTTCATAAAAAGGATGCGAAAGCATCCTTTTTATTTGACTCCGTCTCAAGAAGATCACACCTTCAAGCCGAACTTCCGTTACAATAGCTTTTTGAAAAAATGTATAAAGGTTATTTCTGTGAAGTGGTTACAAATTCATATTACAGTTGATCAAGCTCAGGTAGATTTTACTGAAACATTACTTAGCTCACTGGGCGCCGTAAGTGTCACTCTGGATGATGCTGAAAACCAGGATTTACTGGAACCACTTCCAGGAGAAACACCGCTCTGGAATAAAGTGATCGTGACTGGCATCTATGCTCAGGAAGATGACGAAGAAGAAATCGATGTAGCTGCATTGGAAACCTTTATTCGCGCACAACTACCTGAAGCACCGATCCGCCATGAATTCCTGGAAGATCAAGCTTGGGAACGTACCTGGATGGATGCCTACGAGCCAATCCAGATTTCTGAAAAATTCTGGATTGTTCCAGAATGGATGCAAGCGCCTGAAGCAGATGCAGTGAATATCAAGCTTGATCCAGGTTTGGCTTTTGGTACAGGTAACCATGCATCTACTTTCCTTTGCCTGCAATGGCTGGGCAAAACCGATGTAAAAGACAAGATCGTGATCGATTATGGCTGTGGTTCAGGTATTCTGGCTGTCGCGGCCCTGTTACTCGGTGCCAAATATGCCTATGCAACTGATATTGACCCACAAGCTGTTTTAGCCACCAAACAGAATGCTGAACTGAATGGCGTATTGGATCGACTTTATGTTGGTTTACCGGAAGAGTTCAACACAGAGCTTGGCGAGCAGAAAGCAGATGTGTTTGTTGCCAATATTCTGGCTGGCCCACTCATGATGCTTGAGCCTGAGTTCGCAGAATTGGTCAAACCTGAGGCAGAGTTCGCACTCGCAGGTGTTATTGAAGAGCAAGTTGCTGATGTTACTAGCATTTACTCAAAACATTTTGATATATTAGAAGTAGAAAAACGCGATGAACACTGGTGCCGTATCTCGGGGAAACGCCATAAGAATTAAAGAGTCTATAAACATTTATGAGTGACAAGCGAACCCACTGCCCGACCTGCTCTACAACCTATAAAGTTACGGTTGCGCAATTAACCATTGCCCAAGGCATGGTTTGCTGCCCAAAATGTAGTACGACCTTTAATGCTTTATCGCATCTGGTGACCGAAGCACAGAATTCGGTCGCCCTTACTCATACGCCAAGTCATGTTTCTTATATTAATAGAAGCCTCGCTGAATCTACTTCTTCAGCTAATTCTTCAGATCAGCACTATTTACTGAACATCTTTGATGAAAAAGTTGAAAACTCCAATATTGATCTGAAGACCTATCTGAACAACCTGAATTATTTCAGTACTGAACCGATTGCAGTACTGCCTAGCATGAACTGGGATGATCAGGCTGATAAACAGCACAATAAAGGCCCGCTTTATTATTTAGGCTGGACCAGCCTAAACCTGTTCTTATTTGGCTTACTTTTATTTCAATTCTTCTGGTTCAATCCACACTATATTAAGAATAGCCATGTGATGAGTGTGGCTTTTAACAATATCTGTGAAGTGTTCAACTGTTCCAATCTGGAAGAACATTACAATCTGATCAATACCAATAAGGTCAAAGCCAAAGCGATTGCCACAGATAAAACCCAGTTTAGTGGTGAGCTAATCAATTTCCACAAGCGCAGTCTGGAAATGCCAAACTTAAGAGTTCACCTTAAAGATCAGGGTGTAGTCTTGGCGACTTATAATTTAAAACCTCAGGAATACCTGATCGAAAGCCTGGTTAAGATTCAACGTATTCCCCAAAACAGCCCATTTAAATTTGAATTTGTGCTTCCTGTCGACCGTAAAGACTTCGATAATTACAGTTTGGAAATAATTCGACCTTAATATTGATAAAAACTATTAAAAAACGAAAAAAAAGTTAAAAAAAATGCAGTTTTCTTGCTCACTTTTCCCGAGACAATGGTATTATACGCGCCACGAAAGCTATGTGCTGCAAACTCCTCGCTACTTTTTCACAACAAATACAGTCTTGCCTAATGCGCTATAAAACTTATTGCGTATCGAGCAGATTTTTTTGTTTTGATTTTGGTCAGTAACAAAACTTTAACTATTGTTACGCTTATTTTTCGACCAAATCGTCGAGATGTGGCAAGCTACAAGCTCAATGTAATGACCAAGTTTTAGAACTCCAGTTTTAGGATCTAAAATGGAGTTCATTTCAATTTCTAGACCACTTTTATATATCGCTTTACCCAAGTGATATTTGATTTTTCGGATTAATTCGCATGAATAGCAAATCTCCTATTTTTACTGCACAATCTGATGTCGCTCTTCGTATTCACGTAGATCGCGCAGTTCGCCACTACTTTGCACAACTGCAAGGCGAGCAACCTTCTCAGGTGTACGACATGGTGCTGGCAGAAATGGAGAAGCCTTTATTATCTGTCGTTCTAGAATATACGCGTGGTAATCAGACACGCGCTGCCGAGATTCTCGGACTAAACCGCGGTACTTTACGTAAAAAGTTAAAAGCTCACGGTTTAATGAGTGAATAAATGATAAAATGCTTGCGGCTACCGCAGGCATTTTTTTTGACTGTTAATTAGCTATTTAGATTTAATCTGTTCCTTGGTAACTGTGACGAAGATCATGACTATTAAACGCGCTTTAATCTCTGTTTCCGATAAAACCGGTATTGTGGAATTTGCACAAGACCTTGCTGCTCTTGGGGTAGAAATTTTATCTACAGGTGGTACATACAAATTGTTGAAAGACAATAATGTTGCTGTAGTAGAAGTTTCGGAGCACACTGGTTTCCCAGAGATGATGGACGGCCGTGTAAAAACGCTACATCCGAAAATTCATGGTGGCATCCTGGCTCGTCGTGGTCTAGACGAAGCTGTGATGGCTGAACACAACATCGATGCGATCGATCTTGTCGTTGTTAACCTGTATCCATTTGCTGCAACTGTAGCGAAACCAAACTGTTCACTAGCTGATGCAATTGAAAACATCGACATCGGTGGTCCAACAATGGTTCGTGCTGCTGCGAAAAACCACGCGTCTGTTGGTATCGTAGTAAATGCTGCTGACTATGCAACTGTAATTGCTGAGCTTAAAGCTGAAGGTGCTTTATCTTATGCTACCCGTTTTGACCTTGCGGTTAAAGCATTCGAACATACTGCTCAATATGACGGTATGATCGCATCTTACTTAGGCGCTCGCGTAGGTAAAGAAGAAGGTCAGGCAGACAAATTTGCACGTACTTTCAATACTCAATTAAACAAAGCTCAAGACTTACGTTACGGTGAAAACCCGCATCAGTCTGCTGCTTTCTATGTAGATCCTGCTGCAAAAGAAGCTTCTGTTGCGACTGCTAAGCAGCTACAAGGTAAAGAACTTTCTTATAACAACATCGCGGATACTGATGCTGCACTTGAATGTGTGAAATCATTTGCGAAACCTGCTTGCGTGATCGTAAAACATGCGAACCCATGTGGTGTTGCAGTTTCTCTAGACGGCATCAAAGCTGCTTATGATCTTGCTTATGCAACTGACCCTGAATCTGCATTCGGTGGCATCATTGCATTCAACCGTGAATTAGACGTTGCAACTGCACAAGCAATTGTGGATCGTCAATTCGTTGAAGTGATCATTGCACCAAGCATCGCTGACGGCGTACTTGAAGTGACTGGCGCGAAGAAAAACGTACGTGTACTCGTATGTGGTGAACTTCCAGCAATTAACGAACGTGCTCCACAGCTTGACTACAAACGCGTAAACGGTGGTTTATTGGTTCAAGATCAAGACTTGGGCATGATCACTAAAGATGACCTGAAAGTTGTGACTAAACGCGCTCCAACTGAACAAGAAATCGATGACATGATCTTCGCTTGGAAAGTTGCTAAATACGTGAAATCTAACGCGATTGTTTATGCGAAAAATCGTCAAACCATTGGTGTGGGCGCAGGTCAAATGAGCCGTGTCAACTCTGCTCGTATTGCTGCAATCAAAGCTGAACATGCAGGTCTTGTGGTTGAAGGTGCAGTCATGGCGTCTGACGCATTCTTCCCATTCCGTGATGGTATTGATAACGCTGCCAAAGCTGGTATCAAATGCATTATCCAACCGGGTGGTTCTATGCGTGACGAAGAAACGATTGCTGCAGCTGACGAAGCTGGTATTGCAATGGTGTTCACTGGCATGCGCCATTTCCGTCACTAATTAACTAAATTAATTAGAAGTCGTATTTATTAATCCCCCTAAATCCCCCTTTGTAAAAAGGGGGACTTTTCGCATCATAGAACTGTGTTTTTATTTGCGATACCCCTCCCTTTTTAAAGGGAGGTTGGGAGGGATTCTATTCTTTGAGGGATTTTTAGATGAACATTTTAGTTTTGGGTAGTGGCGGTCGTGAGCATGCATTGGCGTGGAAAATCGCACAAGACGATCAAGTTACAAAAGTTTTTGTAGCGCCAGGTAATGCCGGTACTGCAACTGAAAATAAATGTGAAAATGTCGCTTTAGACATTCTCGACAACCCTGCCATTATTGATTTTGCCAAAAATAATGCAGTTGAACTGATTATAGTTGGTCCAGAAGCACCGCTTGTAAATGGTGTTGTGGATGCTTGCCGTGCAGCTGGGGTAAAAATTTGGGGTCCAACGCAATTTGCTGCACAACTGGAAGGCTCTAAAGCATTTGCGAAGCACTTCTTAAAACGCCACAACATTCCAACTGCTTTCTATGACGTGTTCACGGAAGTCGATGCGGCTAAAGCATTTGTCGAGAAAAATGGTGCGCCAATCGTAATCAAGGCTGACGGTCTTGCTGCCGGTAAAGGCGTGATTGTTGCCATGACCAATCAAGAAGCATTTGATGCGATTGATGACATGCTGGCAGGCAACAAATTTGGTGATGCGGGTTCTCGTGTAGTCATTGAAGAATTCCTTGCTGGTGAAGAAGCATCTTTCATTTGTATGATTGATGGCGACAACATCCTGCCAATGGCGACCTCACAAGACCATAAGCGTATTTTTGAAGGCGACCAAGGTCCGAACACTGGCGGTATGGGAGCATACTCTCCTGCGCCTGTGGTGACTGCAGATGTATTTGAAAAAACCATGAATGAAGTGATGCGTCCGACTGTTGAAGGCATGAAAAAAGATGGTCACGTATACACAGGTTTCTTATACGCAGGCTTGATGATTGACGATAAAGGTCAACCAAAAGTAATCGAGTTCAACTGTCGTTTTGGCGATCCAGAAACTCAACCGATCATGATGCGCTTAAAATCATCTTTGGTAGATTTGGTTCAAGCAGGTCTTGAAGGCAATCTTCCTGCAGAAGCTGAATGGGATGAGCGTAAAACTGTCGGTATCGTACTGGCATCTAAAGGCTATCCTGAAACTTCTAGCAATGGCGATGTGATTTCAGGTCTAGATACTGAAATGACTGATGCCAAAGTATTCCATGCAGGCACCAAAGCCAATGAAAATGGTGATATTGTCACTGCTGGCGGTCGTGTACTTTGTGTGACTGCTTTGGGTAATACCATTGGTGAAGCACAAGCGAAAGCATTAGAGCTTTGTGAAAAAGTAACATTCGACGGCGTTCAATACCGTAAAGATATTGGTTACCGTGCAATTGCGCGTGAAAATGCTTAATCTATATTTAGATTAAATAAAAACCCCGCTGAATGCGGGGTTTTTTTATAGTGAAGAATTTCAACTTTACTCATGCTTGGCTTTATAGTTTTATAAATAGCTAGATCACTAAACTCCATTTTTAGAAATGTTAGAAACAGAACGCCTCATCCTTCGACCTTGGCAAGCATCGGACTATCCAGCTTTTATTGCTATGGGGCAAAATCCTGAAGTTATGCGTTATTTTCCCAGCCTACTGACACCTGAACAAAGTCTACAATTTATTGAAAAAGTAACTAAACAGATTGATCAGTATGGTTGGGGTTTATGGGCAGTTGAGCTAAAAGAGACTAAAGAATTTATTGGCTTTATTGGCCTGCAACCGCAGCCTGATCTGTTTGAGTTTACACCCTGTGTTGAAATTGGCTGGCGTCTTGCCAAAAAATATTGGCATCGAGGTTATGCCACTGAAGGTGCTCGCGCAGTATTGGATTACGCATTCAATACTTTAGGTTTGAATAAAGTTGTATCTTTCACTGCCACAGTCAATACACCATCCGAAGCGGTGATGAAAAAGATAGGCATGGTAAAGACTCAAGAATTTCAGCATCCACGCTTGCCTAAGGATCATCCTTTATGTTGGCATGTATTGTATGAAATTAATCAAAGCAATTATTCAAGTAAATAAGAGTCGACTTAAATCCTCCTTAACCATTCATTAAAAAAGATTTTTCAGTAGCTCAATGAGCTAGTAGATTTACCTATGTTTATTCATTTTTATGATTTCTATTGGATAAAATCTTATAAAGATCAATCTTTAAGCGATATGTAATTCTGATTTATCTTCAATAAAAATAATATATTGTATTCATTAATATTTTAATCATTTTCATCTAATATATATTCTACTAAATAGATAAGTAGATAGTTTTTATCCACTATATCGAATAAATAATAATTGCTATGATTGCGCCCATTCAGAGCACCAAATTTGACTATATCTTTTATAAAATCTCTATTTACTCTCTCCAAATAGAAAACCGATATAGTGGTTTGGTGAACTCTGACCCGATCGAATTAACGTGAACTGTTGCAGTACATTTGCATTTTCCCTGCCGGAGCCACATGCGACATCGATCCAGGGTCAGATGAAAGTGTAATAAAACTCCACTTTAACATGACCTTAAAATGCATATACTTTAGGCAACACGAGAATTAGGACATCTTTATGAAAAAGCTACTTGGCGTTTTACTCAGTGCATCTGTATTGACACTAACTGCATGCGGAAAACAAGAAGCGCCTGCAACGGACGCAGCACAAAACAAAGACTCAGGTGAACTTCAAACAGTTACTATGGCATCCACTGGTTCAGATGCTGACGTATGGCGCTACATTTCAACTTTGCCTGAAACTAAACAAGCCGGCATCAAACTTGATGTGAAAAACTTCACTGATTATGTTGCGATGAACACTGCGGTTGCCAACAAAGAAATTGATGTTAACGCATTCCAGTCTTATGCCTATATGGTGGCTTATAACGACGCCAATACTCAAAAGATCGCTCCACTTTCTACGACTTATCTTGAGCCAATGGGGATTTACTCAAGCAAAGTGAAAAAAGTTGAAGAGTTTAAGCAAGGTGCGACAATTGCTATTCCTAACGATGGCGCGAATGAATCACGTGCATTGTTACTTTTACAATCTGCGGGTCTGGTAAAACTTAAACCAAACTTTGACCTGGTAAAAGGTACGCCTGCTGACATCACTGAAAATGCGAAACAGATTGTCATCAAGCCAATTCAAATGGCGACTGCAGTCCGTGTGAAAGATGAAGTAGATGCGATTGTTCTAGGTAATACTTTGGCAATGGAAGGTGGTCTGAACGTATTGAAAGATGCGATCTATTACGAAGCGATTGATCAAAGTACTAAAATGAATGTTAACATTTTAGCTGTCGCTGCTGACCGTCAAAATGATCCTGTACTTCAAAAAGTTGGCCAGTTGTATCATACTCCTGCTGTGAAAGCCTATGTTGATGAACACTTCGGTGGTACTAAAGTTGCTGTAAATAAACCAGTGACTTATTTAACCGAAGAAAAGTAATACAATAATCAATATTCAGAACAGGCAAGATTTCTTGCCTGTTTTTTTATTCTTGATGCAGTATTTGACACTATGATTGAATTTAAAGACATCTCCAAACAGTATGAGCTCAAGGGTCAAACCTTACGTGCCTTGAATCGGATTAATTTACAGATTCCAACCGGCAGTATCTTTGGCATTATTGGCTATAGTGGTGCCGGTAAAAGTACCCTGATCCGCCTAATTAATCTGCTTGAACGCCCTACTTCTGGTCAGGTGATTATCAATGGCACGGACTTTACTGCTTTGGATGCCAAATCATTGCGTCAGGAACGTACCCAGATCGGCATGATTTTCCAGCATTTTAACTTAATGCAGACTAAAACAGTGGCTGCCAATATCGAAATGCCAATGAAGTTGCTTGGCTGGAGTAAAGCTGAACGGGAAAAACGTCTCGAAGAACTGCTGGATTTTATTGACCTGAAACATAAGCGTCATGCTTTTCCGGACGAGTTATCAGGCGGTCAAAAGCAGCGTGTCGGTATTGCGCGTGCCCTCGCGAATCATCCGAAAATTCTGCTGTGTGATGAAGCAACTTCTGCTCTAGATCCGCAAACGACTAAATCCGTACTGCAATTGCTGAAACGCATTAATCAGGAACAAGGCATTACCATTGTCATGGTCACCCATGAAATGGATGTGATCGAAACCGTGTGCGATTATGTGGCCGTGATGGAAAAAGGTGATGTGATTGAAACCGGTTCTACCCTGCAGATCTTTAGTCAACCTCAGCATCCAACGACGAAAAACTTCATTCAAACTGTACTCCAGCAGAACTTGCCAGTAAATATTCTGGCAAATCTGGAAAATCAGAATCATCACAGTATTTATTGTTTAAAATTCCTGGGCAGCTCAGCGCAGGAAACCGTGATTCAGGGTGTGATCAAACAGTTTGATATCAGCTTGAATATCCTGTTTGCCAATATGACAGAAATTAATGGGTCGGTGATTGGCCAGATGTTTATTCAGCTCTTAGGCGATCCAGCGCAAATCACAGCAGCGATGCAATATCTGAGAGATAACGGCGTACAAGTAGATCAAGCAGGAGTACAAGAATGAGAGACTTAATTGTACAGTGGTTGACCACTATTACTGCGCCATTCTGGAAAAGTTCACTATCGATGGATCAGTTTGTTACTGCACTGCAAGAAACCTTTCACATGGTGTTCTTCGCAATGCTGTTTGGCTGTATCTGGGGCTTTATTCAGGCGATCATTTTACTTGTCACTCGCCCAAACGGGATTCTGCCAAACCGTGTGATTTATCATGCTCTAAACCCGATTGTGAATGCACTACGTTCCCTACCCTTTATTATTCTGCTGATTGCAGTGATTCCACTAACCAAGTTTTTGGTCGGAACATCAATTGGTACTTGGGCAGCGATTGTGCCTCTGACTATTTATGTCGGTCCTTATATTGGTCGTCTAGTCGAGACTTCTCTGCTAGAAGTGAATGAGGGGATTATCGAATCTGCACAAGCCATGGGTGCAACACCAATGCAGATTATCTTTAAGTTTATTCTGCCAGAAGCACGTAGCTCACTGATTCTGAACCTGACCACAGCAACCATTAGCCTGATTGGTGCAACCGCAATGGCGGGTGCCGTTGGTGCTGGTGGTATTGGTGACTTAGCGATCTCTTATGGTTATCAGCGTTTTGATACATCTGTGGTGATCATGACCGTGATTGTCTTATTGATTCTGGTGCAGATTGTACAAAGTGTTGGCGACTGGTTATCGCGACTTCGTTAAGCTAAATTCCTAAGTAAATAAAGCCCTCTTTTTGAGGGTTTTATTTTCTACCCATAAAAATATCTGCATCTTAAACATCGAAGCGAACATTTGATACATGGCTTAGCAGCATGGATGCTGCCGTTGATCTGTCTTACACAAGCTTTAAAGCAATGCTTAAAGCTTGCTCAGGAAGTGCCATCAGATCAACGAGGGGTTTTGTTACTTTTGGCCCGTCAAAAGTAAGGCATAACTAGGGTGTGTTGACACTTTTAGCTTAAAAAAAATAGCGAAGTAGTAAAATCAAATCGCCAAACCCAATTTTACTATTCGCTATGCCTCGTACCATGCTGACAGATCAACACTGGCAAAAGTTGAAAGTTATTCTGCGTAATTTATCCATTCACCACAACTCAAATTTACGCAATTTTATTGAAGCTATTCTCTATAGAATTAGGACAGGTTGTCCGTGGCGAGATATTCCTTCTTGTTTTGGTCATTCAAACTCTATTTTCAAACGTTTTAATCGTTGGTCAAGCAGCGGTAAGTTACTTAGATTATTCAAATTACTAGCCTCATGCCCCGATATGGAGTGGA